>CALBXO010000765.1 GCA_937890335.1 uncultured Pseudomonadota bacterium
TTCGGCGCCATGCCGATGACCCACGCCAGCGCGGCCTGAGGTCCGGACATCGCGGGGTCCGAGGTCAGCGTGGGGTCCTGCCCTGCCTTCCCGTGGCGACGATGCCCGCCGATTGGACTGTGGGCCACATAGGCGATACCGCGGCTCGCCAGCCAGGCGACAAGTCCACTCTCGAGGTCCTTCGGTTCGAACGGCGAGCAGGCGTTCTGCACGCTCACGAGGGGGACCGTCTCCAGGGCCTGCTCCACCTGGTCGCGCTTCGCGTTGCACAGCCCAATGTGACGGGCGATCCCCTCGTTGACGAGCTGCGCCAGCGCGTCGCACGTCTCATCGAGTGGTACGCGCGGGTCCACCGCGTGGAGCGCCAACACGGACAGGGGGCCCTGGCCGAGGGCCTCCATGGATTCGCGGGCGGCGGCGACGATGTGCTCAGGGCGCCCGCAGGGAACATACCGCGGACCTCGGCGGAGCATCCCAACCTTGGACATCACCACCACTTCGGCGCGCGGGCCATCCCAGGTGGCCAGGGCCTCGCGCAACAGCGCGTGGTTGTGGTGAAGATCGTGCTCGTCCTCCGCGTAGGTGTCCGCCGTGTCCAGGAGCCTCGTGCCGCAGTCCAGCGCCGCGTGAATGACCGAGATTGCCGTCTGGCGATCGGGGCGCCCGGGGCTGCTCAGTCTCATGCACCCCAGCCCCACCGGCGCGACGTCAAACGGGCCAAGGTACCGTGGTGTCAGGGTCGCCTCGGCGAGGCGCGCCGAGCGCGGCGCCGCCGCTTTCGGACTCGCACCCATATCCCAGAGCTCGTCGTCCTCCCAATTGACTGCCTGCAGGTTCGTCCGGCGCTCCGGCACCGGCCCGCCCGAGACGTTGCGGAGCTCCCAATCGGCACCCAATCGGCTCGCGTCGTGTGCGTCACAGATGAGGACCTGCCGCTTTGCGCCAGGCACGGCAGCGCGCTGGCATGCAATGAGGACGGCGCCGTCCACGACAGCGTCGATCAGGGCCCGGGTCGCCGTGTCAGGGCGAGCGCGTGACAAACGTCCGCTCGCCGATACATACCGTCCAATCGCCGAAACCCCTGCCTCGTTATCGCCGAGGTCAAAGCCTCTCGACAGCTCGAAATTACTCAGTGGCGGAGCGAACACACCTTGGATCCTGAGGATCTTGTTGCGGTACTCGACCTTTTGCGCGGCGATGGCCTCGGTCTCGACCGCCTTGACCAAGGCGCGCGCTGCGCGTGTGACCGTCACGTCCAGCCGCCGGGCGTGCGGAACACACCGTCTGGGTCTCGCCGCCAGCGCACCACGCGCACGACGGCGTCGGTAGCGATGGGCCCGTAATGGTGTGGAAACACGCCGTGACCCGTCGTGTCCTCCTCGCGCACGTGCGCGCGCGTGGAATCCGCAGACAGCACAAGCACCGTCAAGGTCGGTAGATCCCGGTAGAACCGGTTGGCCGTGGCCTCAATCTGGTGAGGGTGTGACAGGTGCACAAATCCTTCGGTGTCGAGACTCGGGGGCGCGTAGTGGTCAGCGCGAGCCGCCCAGGCTGCTTCGTCGGCGATGTGGAGCAAGGGCATGGGTTCCGCCGGTCCGTGTCCGCGTCGCCGCAGTATAGAATCGGCATCCCCACGGGACAACGGCCTGCGTTCGGCCCCCGCGGTCTGCTAGGGTGGCGGCCTGGCGATGGGACGGAGTCGGATGCGCGGATTCACAACTCTCCTTGTTCTGATGGCGGCCTGCGGGCCTGGCGCGGACCTCCCGTCGGTGTCCGGCTGGGTCCCCGCGCCCCCTCCACCGGCCGCGGGCTGGGTGGACGAACCGGAGGACGCGGGCGCCGACGATGTGAACCGGGACGCGTCGCCAGACCTGCCAGGTGATGCCGACGCCGGGCCCCCTGATGCCGACGAGGATCTTCCGTTTGACCCCTGCCGCTCGGGTCCGGAGGAGCCAAACGACTCGCCGGCCGCGGCCAGGGAAGTCGAGGGGCCGTCGATGCTGGAAGGGCGCGTCTGTGAGAACGACGTGGACTGGTTCCTCCTCCGCGTGCCTCCGGGGGACTCCGTGAGCGCCAGGGTTGAGTTCTCGCACGACGAGGGCGACCTCGACATGCGTGTCTGGCGAGGCGACGTCGAAATCGCTGCGTCGGTCTCGGAGAGCGACGTGGAGCGGTTTGATCCTCCGGTGGACAGCGGCGAGCAGTGGTTCCTCCTCGAGGTCTACGGGTTCGACGGCGCCGAGGCGGACTACACGCTGATTCTGGACTCGTTTGGGCCGGCGAACTTTGAGGGGCTCGCGGTGGGATCCGTCGCGTACGAGGATCGTGTCTTTGGCGCCGAGGGGTTCACGGGACAAGTCATCGCGAAGCCGGCGCGCGCCGTGGTGGTGCAGGTGCTTCGCCTGTCGGACGGTGCCGTGGTCGGGGAGGCAGTCACGCGGGACGACGGCGCGTTTGAGATCGTCTGGCCTGGACATACGCGCGCCGAGTACAAGGCGCGCGCCCTGGCGGCTGTCCGTGTCGGCGCGCTCACGGGATCCGTACAGGAGCGTTCGGGAGCCCACCTCGTCTACGCGCTCGAATCGGAGAACTGGACGGGCGAGGCGACGCCAACCCTGGACCTGATGGCCGCCGCAGACGAGTCCATCGGCGGCGCGATGAACATCGCGGACCAGCTTGGCGTAGGGATGCGCTTTGTCAGCCGCTACACCGACGCAATCGGGTCGATGAGCGTCCGGTGGACGCGGGGCAGGGCGTTCGACTGCGGGTCCTGCTATGGGGGCGACCGGATCTCTTTGGGCGGTGCGCCGGACGATCCGGACCACTACGACGACGACATCATCCTGCATGAGCTCGGGCACTGGGTGATGCACCGGTTCAGCGCCGACGACAGTCCTGGCGGGACGCACCGGGATCGCCAGGTCAGCCCAGTCCTGGCCTACGGTGAGGGCGTCGCCTACTTTCTGAGCGCGATGTGGCGCGACAGCCCGACGGTGACCGACAATTTCGCCGACGGAGCCCGCCATATTGATCTCGAGGCGGTCACCCAGAACATGGAGGACCTGCCGGCGCTCTCCGGCACCACCGACGGGACAATCTACGGCGATCTCCGTGAGGAGATCCCTGCGGCGATTCTATGGGACGCATACGATGCGCCGAGCCAGGAAGAGCCCTTCGATACCGTTGAGATCGGTGCCGACGGGCACGCTGAGATTCTGTTTGACCTCTTCGCGCCTCGCGACCAGCCGTCCGTCGGCGCGCGCGGCATCGATCTCGTGGACTGGCTCAGTGTGGCTTCGTGCTGGCGCCCGGAGATCGCGATGGGGGTGGCGGAGCTGGCGCTGGACAGGGACTTCCCGTTCGAGCCCGAGGAGCACGTCGAATGCGGAAAGAGTGGCGAGCGGCGCCGGACGCGGGTGGCCCCGGTTGGGGGGGGCTACGCGGTTGTCGGGCTCGCACACCTGGACGTGGTTGGCGTGGACGCGCGCATCGACGGCGCGTGGCGCCGCAACATCTGCGGCGCCCTGCCGTGCGCGTTACAATCTGTGAAATCGGTGCAGGAAATCGTGACCGTGGTGCGGCACACGGAAGGCGTGGAGCGGGCGTCGTGGGTATCGCCACAGCGCCTGGTCCAGCTGCGTGGCGGGCGCCCGTCGTACGGGGTGCTGGCCTACAGAACGTCCGGGATGGTGGCGCGGTAGCCCTTACGACCGTCGAGGTCGATGGCCTCCAGCCAGCTGTCGTTCTTGGCCTTGGTCAGAATCTGGCGAACCGCCTTCTCGGAGGCGCCGGTGGCCTTGGCCAGCAATTTGGGTTTGGCGGGTGCCTGTCCGCGGCTGTCAAACAGGGTGCTGTAGTGCATCAACACCATCTGCTCCGTGGGGTTCAAGCCGTCGGTCAAGGTCAGAAGCTCAGTCCACTCTTGCTTGTCGAAAACCATGACAACCTCCGTGTAGATGGTGACCGAGCGGCGGGCATTGCGCCCTCCGCATCTTCGGCGCGGGGACTTACCACTTGTGGAGTGTTGACGCAAGCGTACGTTGCCAGGGCCGGTGAGCACGGGCACAGTAGGTCATATGACGGAATCTGAATTTCTCGTTCCTGGGGTGTCGGACGTGGCCCAGGCTGCGGCACGGATCGCGCCCTGGGCCCATCGCACGCCGGTGGTGACGTGCTCGGCGCTCGACGAGCGCGCCGGCCGACGCCTTTACTTCAAGTGTGAGCAGTTCCAGAAGGTAGGCGCCTTCAAGTTCCGGGGCGCCTGCAACGCAGTGATGGCGCTGACCGACGAAGAGGCGTCGCGTGGATGCATCACGCATAGCTCCGGGAACCACGCGCAAGCGGTGGCCCTCGCCGCCGCCCTTCGCGGCGTCCCCGCCTACATCGTGATGCCCAGCACGGCCACCTCGGTCAAACGCGCCGCCGTGGTTGGCTACGGGGCCGAGGTCATCGACTGTGAGCCCACCCTGATTGCGCGGGAGACCACTGCAGCGGAGGTTCGCGACCGCACGGGCGCGCACTTCGTCCATCCCTACGACGACTTCCACGTCATCGCCGGGCAGGGCACCGCCGCACGCGAGCTGGTAGAAGAGGTCCCCGCGCTCGCAGCGCTCGTCGCGCCGGTCGGTGGCGGCGGGCTGCTCGCCGGGACCATTCTCGCCTGTGGAGACCGGGCCGTGTTCGCGGGGGAGCCTGCGGGTGCGGACGACGCCTACCGCAGCCTGAAGGCGGGGACTCTGATCCCGCAGACCGCCCCGCGGACCGTGGCGGACGGGTTGCTGACCAGCGTCGGACGCAGAAACTGGGCCATCATCCACCCGGGCGTTCAGGACATTGTCCGTGTGTCAGAGGCGCAGATCGTGGACGCGATGGAGCTGTTGTGGACACGGGCCAAGCTGCTGGTGGAGGCGAGCTCCGCGGTGGCGCTGGCCGCGGTGCTCGCCCCCGAGTTTCGAGACCTGCCGGGCCTCGACGACGTGGGGATCATTCTGAGCGGAGGAAACGTGGACGTGAGGAGGTTGCCGTGGGCGTGAATCATTGGGAGAGGGCACGGGCCGACGGCCATCTCGAAGGCGCTCCGGACGTGCCCTACCGCGAAGAGCGGCTGGTGGAGATCCGTCCGGGTTTCCAGATGGCCTGTGACGAGTTCGGCCCGGAGACCGGGGTTCCGGTTCTCCTCATCATGGGCCTGGGCATGCAGATGCTGGGGTGGGAGGAAGGGTTCTGTGCCGGGCTGGCTGCCCAGGGCTACCGGGTCATCCGCTTTGACAACCGCGACGTGGGTGCGAGCACGCGGCTGTCGGGGCAGCGCGTGGACAGGTGGACCCTGATCCGGGCGAGCGCCATCGGCAACCGTGGACTCAAGGTCCCGTACCTGCTGCCCGATATGGCGCAGGACGCGATAGGCGTAATGGATGCTCTCGGCGTGGACGCGGCCCATGTGGTTGGCTGTTCCATGGGGGGAATGATCGCCCAGCTCCTCGCCGTGCATCACCCAGACCGCGTGCGCAGCCTGACGTCCATCATGTCGACCACGGGAAGCCGCAAGCTTCCGCAGCCCTCGCTCCGGCTGTATGGGACGCTGCTGAAGTCCACGCCCGCCGACGATCTCGGCGGCTACCAGACGCGCTGGCTGGAGAATTGGACGGCGCTGTCCGGACCCGCGCACCCGATTGATGAGCAGCGGCTGCGGGCGCGGTGCCGGCGCAGTTTCGAGCGGGGGCCGAGCCCTGGGGGCTTCATGCGTCAGGCGG
>CALBXO010000766.1 GCA_937890335.1 uncultured Pseudomonadota bacterium
TCGCTTCGGCGAGCGGGTGTGGAGATTGTCTCCGTTCTCCTGCACACGGGCCTGGCCAGCCCTGAGGCCGGGGAGCGGCCGTACGATGAGTACTTCTGCGTGGACGCACGGGCCGTGGAGGCCATCGGCCGGGCGCGGCGGGTGATCGCGGTGGGAACGACGGTGGTCCGCGCGTTGGAATCCGCGTCGGACCATGGCCGGTTACGGCCAGCCCGGGGATGGACGGACAAGATGGTGACCCCCGACTCGCCCCCGGAGGTCGTGGATGCGTTGCTGACGGGTTTCCACGAAGCTCGCTCCACGCACCTTCAGATGCTTCGCGCGATCGCGGGGGACGCCCACGTGACCGCTGCGTACCGGGCGGCGCTTGGCGGCGACTACCGCTGGCACGAGTTTGGAGATGTGCACCTCATCCTTCCGTGAGCCCCGCCCGGCCCGATGAACGGTCTCGCCCACGTGCCCAGGTCTACTTCCACTCCACGCGAACATTGTGGAGGCCACGCGGACCGCTGGTGGGGGCGGAGAAGTAGGTGAGGAGGTCGTCGTCGTGGAGGACTACATCGCGAACCCAGAATTGGTCGGGGCGCACGCCGGTGAACAGCACGATCCCAGATGACCAAGGGCCCTCGGGGCGATCGGATGTGCGAATCAGGATGTCGTTGGAGAACAGGTCGGGGTGAAGGGCGACGTAGGCGCCGTCGTGCGGCCTGACTGTGGGCGCGAGCGTGCCGTCAAAGACGGTGGCGGCGGCGTCCGCGGATGGCGACCAGGCGGACCCGTCAAAGTAGGCGTACGCGGCGGGGTCCGCCTCCTGGCCCACGGGTACACGGGCGCTGCGGCACCGCTGGATGAAGGTGTCGACGTTCCGGCAGCCGAAGACGTAGCCGTTGCCATCGGAGTCCGCGAACGCACCGTGTCCGTAGCCCTGCCCCTGCCCCTCCCAGATCAGCGCGTCGGGGCGATCGACCGTCCCGTCTGCATCGACGAATGCGACGCCGGTCCCCACGACGTCGAAGTCAAAGTAGCCGCGGAAGTCGATCTTGTCGTAGTAGACGACGCCAACTCCATCGGGGCGGACATAGCCGCCGCGCGGCCAGATTCGTGTGGCGCCCGGGTCTTCGTCGTCGAAGAACGGAATGAAAGCGGGCGGTCCAAGGATAAACTCCGAGGAGCACGGTGTTGCCTCGGTGGCTGTGTTGGATAGAAACAGGGTGCCATCATTGAGGACCGTCTCGGAGAAGACCCAGATGCGCTTGTCCGGAAAGTTCAGGGTGAACGCCCCGCTGGTCACGCCGTCCTGCACGCAGGTTTGCTCCACCGTGGCCGGCGGTTCGGGTTCGGGTGTGGCGTCACCGCATGCAGACGCGATGATCGCGCAGGCCAGAGATGGGGCGATCCAGGTGTGTTTGGACATGAGAAATCCTCTGTGAGCTTCCATGGACCATCGTAGGAACACGCCAGCGGGTCGCAAGACTCCCTGGACTCTGTTGGCGTTGCTCGCGGCACCGCCGGTGCTCCTCTCGCTCCTGTGGCTTTGGTCCTCTGGGTCGGCGCAGAGTGTTACCCCGCGCGAGCCGTCGAAGACCGGGTCAAAACTGTCCTCCAGCGAGGTACCTTCTACGCGTGAGGCGCCCAACCGGGTGGTTCCGCTGAGGAAAGTTGATCCCGTGACGCCGCCGGACGCGCTCCCGGCACCCGTGGCGGGCGCCGTGTGTTGGCAGGGCGATGTGTATGACGTGGACGGTCGCGGCGGGCGGCTTGGACGGCGCGCGGACTGTGGGAGCCAGCGCTGCGTGCAGGGGGCTTGTCTGACCCCCGATCCAGCGGGGTGCACTCTGCCCGAGACGGGAGTCTGCGTCGGTGACGCTGTGGAGATCTGCCACGCCGGCCGTCGACGCAGGGTGGTGTGCCCCAATGGGGAGCGGTGCGCGGTGGGTGCTGAGGGCGCTGGCTGCGTGCCGCGGACCGAGGACGACTGCGATTGGTTTGGTGGGGTGTGCGAGGGCGACGAGCTTGTTCGCTGTGTCGAGGGACGCCTGTTGCGGACCGACTGCGCCAACCAGGCCGCGGGCCGGTGTGTCGAGTCGGACACGGCGCGCTGTGTTCAGGTCGCGTTCGTCGAACCGGAGCAGCTCGAACCCACGTGCGGAGGGTGTGGCTGCGAGCCGAGCGCGGAGCCCTTCGCGGAGGTCTGCGACGGCGTGGACAACGACGGCAACGGGTTCATTGACGACGGTGTGTTCTGCGAGCCGGTCCCCGTGGTGGCGTTCCTCGTCGCGGGGCGCGGGGGCGGCAGCTACACCGAGGCTGACATCGAGCTTGAGTTGGCGCGGGTCAACGCCGTGTTCGCAGGGTCGGACGCCGAACTTCCCGTACAGTTTGTGCTGGACGAGGTTCGGGTCATCGACCGGGCAGACTACCTGGAGCTGTCCGAGGGTGAGTTTGACGACATCATCCGCGCGCGAGGCGTGTACCTGGATCGCGACGACTTCTACGTGCCCATCGTCTTCACCGACGAGGTGCTCATCGGTGGTGCCCCGAAGCTCGGCGTGGCGACTCTGCCCAATGGGCGATGTGGGCGTCGTCGTCGCGACGGGCGCGCGCAGGTCCCGTTGGGTTTGATCGCGGTCTCCAAGGCGCGTTCGGCCACCACGGTCGCCCACGAGATTGGCCACTTCCTGGGGCTGTGCCACACCCATGAACCGGAGGGCGATGTGCCGGTGCCGGTGGTGGCTGCGCCAGGCGCGGACACTGGGAAGGCGTGTCCGGTGTGTTCCACCGATGGCGACGGCATGTGCGACACACCGCGCGACCCGGGGCCCCCGACCTGCGCGTACTCGCTGGCGTGCGCCGTGTCTTGTGAGGAGGAGGCCGCGGCGCCGGACGCCTTCAACCTGATGAGCTACTACACCTCGTGCCGAGGCCAGCTGACGCTCGAGCAGCAGGCGGAGGTGAGGCGCAACATCGCCTTGCGGCGGGCGTGGGCGCCCTGCCTGGACGGAACGTGCGCCTGCGAGCCGGGCTCCGCTGCGTGTCCGGTGGAGATGAGCTGCCGCCCCGGCGCGGAGGGGGCAGGTCGCTGCGCCCTGCACGGCGGCGTCCTCGGCGGTGAGCCGTGTCGGGGTGAGGGAGACTGCGTGGCCGGTCATCTGTGCGCCGCCGTGGGCGGCGACGCGCTTCGGTGCCGGCCAGTGTGCGGCTCCGACGCGGGCGGCTGCGACTGCCAGCCCGTGGCGCCCGGATGGGCTGTTTGCCGGTAGACGCCGGCGCTCCGACCAGCCAGACCAAGCCCGGCCGGGCCAAGATCTCGTCGTGGCGTCGCGGGCGATGCGGACGGGTACGCCGTCAGCGCCGGAGTGCGCACGGACGGGCCGAGCACCCTGTTTAGATCAGAATGCTGGTACCAAGGATGGGAGACTGCGCTGGCTCAGGGCAAGGAGCCCTCCCGGCCGCCGCCGCCGTCAGCTGCGTCGGCGCAGCACGAGCACAGCCAGACCGCCAACGAGGGCGAGCCAATGGAACGGGGCCCGCGGCGGTGACGCCGGCGTCGTGCAATCGCAATCGTCGGTGACGGGATCCTCGCTCGTGCCGTCGGGGCCGCCGTTGTTGGCCTCACCGTTGTTGCCGTTGTTGGCGCCGTTGTTGTCGTTGTTGGCGCCGTTGTTGTCGTTGTTGGCGCCGTTGTTGCCGTTGTTGCCGACCTCAGGACAGCCGTCGGGGGTGTCGGCCGGCTCGAGCGGACAGGCGTCGTCGTCGTCGAGCACACCGTCGTCGTCGTCGTCGTCGTCGCATGCGTCGCCGCTTCCATCGCCGTCGCTGTCGGTTTGCGTGTCCTGTGCCACCAGCGGGCAGTTGTCGTCGTCGTCGGCGATGCCGTCCGCGTCGTCGTCGTCGTCGCACGTGTCACCGGCGCCGTCACTGTCGGTGTCCACCTGGTCGGTGTTGGCCTCGAACACGCAGTTGTCGTCGTCGTCGAGTACGTCGTCGTTGTCGTCGTCGTCGTCGCAGGCGTCGCCCTGGCCATCGTCGTCGTTGTCTGCCTGCTCCGGATTGCCCACAGTGGGACAGTTGTCGTCCACGTCGGCGATGTCGTCGCCGTCCGCGTCGTCGTCGCAGGCGTCGCCGATGCCGTCATTGTCGGCGTCGGCCTGGTCGGCGTTGGCGACGAGCGGGCAGTTGTCGTCCCCATCGAGGATCTCGTCGTTGTCGTCGTCGTCGTCGCAGGCGTCGCCGTTGTCGTCGCCGTCCGCGTTCATCTGGTCGGCGTTCGCGAGCACCGGACAGTTGTCGTCCGTGTCGGGGACACCGTCGTTGTCGTCGTCGTCGTCGCAGAGGTCTCCCAACCCATC
>CALBXO010000767.1 GCA_937890335.1 uncultured Pseudomonadota bacterium
AGGAGGTATACACCTGTCACCCCATGGCACGCAACGGCAACACCCACCGGCGACCACGACGAGCTAAACTCCGAAACCATCGAGGCCGACAAAGTCACATCCCCCTGACTGGCAGTCAGGAGGTCTGCGGTTCGATCCCGCATGGCTCCACTTGGACGGCGACGAGATCAATTGATCTCGTCGCCGTTCGCAGTTTTTGGCTGGGGTAACGTAGGGGCAGCGCGTGAGTGCGAGACGAACGTTCGATCCCCGCGCCTGGACATCCACGTGGCTCGGCCCGAACATCGGTCGGGGTTCAATCGGCTTCCCACGAGGTCAGTGACCTCGGGCGCCCCTCAAACATCCACCTGCGTGCATTGAAGGGTCGATTTTTCGCCCCGCAACTCGACGGATTCAAGCACGCAAGGAACCACACTCGACACCATGCTACCGGGGCGTATGTCGTCCGGCTTGTCATGTGGAGTCAATGCGGGCTGGCGGAGGGCCGCTACTCGCTGTGGTCGTCGCCGTTGTTGGCGGCTGCACCCGCGCCGCAGGCGGGGTCCTGCGATAGGGTAGCGCCGGTGACCGGAGTTCCATCCATCATCTGGAGCTGGATCTCGACCGCGCTGGGGTCAATGGCCGCGGTCGGGTCGGGCGTCGTGCCTACGAGCAACGCCTTGAAATGACCGTGTGCGCCGTGGGCCTCGTCGCCCGGTGACGCCTCGTCGCCGCGGCACGAAACGTCCACGGCGTTCTCATCGCAGCCTTCGTCGTTGGTGGTGTCGTCGTCGAAACACTCGGCGAAAGGCTGGTCGCCGTCCACGCACAAAAGGATCGTGACCACATCCGTATGGGCCCCGGCGGCGGCCTGGAAGTGCAGCTCCCAGCTGCCTCCATGGACGAACAAGACGTTGGACAGCGTGTAGCGTCCCTCGGCGCCCTCTTCTACGGTGACGGCGTTGCCAGCACTGTGCATGTGGAACCGCTGCCACTCCCAGCACGCCTCGGGCTCGTGGCCGTTGTTGCCGTGGCCATTGTTGCCGTGGCCATTGTTGGTCCCGTTGTTGTGGCCGTTGTTACCGTTATTGTGGCCGTTGTTGCCGTTGTTGGTCCCGTGGTTGGCGTCCTCTTCCGTCGTGTCGCCACAGCCAGCCGCGGCGAGCAAAAGCACCAGTACGTATACCATCCGAAAATTCATAGAGAATCCGCCCGTTGTAGTTCAATGCGTCGCCTTCTGCCCCGGCGCAGCGCCGGCCTCTGTCCTGGTCACAGAAGCCACGGAGCATCCCGGCCCACAGCCGACACCACTCCTACGAAACAGACGACGTTTCGGATCGACGTTTCGCGCGGGGCAGACTAGGCGTCTTGCCCCGGGGTTTCAACCTCGTGAATCCGCCGGCGATGGGCCGCGTTGGTCCGTCAGCCCGCGGCCACCCCCCCTAGGTAAACGCCCTGTTGCCAGCCAGACGCGG
This sequence comes from uncultured Pseudomonadota bacterium, assembly GCA_937890335.1. Lineage (GTDB taxonomy): Bacteria > Myxococcota_A > Bradymonadia > Bradymonadales > CALBXO01. The sequence continues at coordinate 1,455 of CALBXO010000767.1, forward strand.
CTTGTGCGAGGCTCCACCAGCCCGCTTGGCTGAGAACGCGGGGCACGAATCCAAGGACCAAATGCGCCCTCCACGACTCGCACCCTCATGCGCCGCCATCGCGCTGACGGCGATCGTCATGGCTGGGTGCTCGCTGACGCTGGACCCGGATGACGTTTCTGCGCCCGGTACGCGCGCTGGAGCGGATGCCGGCGACGGTGGCGACGACGCTAGGCTTGGCGCGGATGCGGACGCGGAACCAGGCTTGGACGCGGATGCCGCGAGCGACCCTGGGTCTGCCTGCATCGACGACGACGGCGACGGGGCATTCCGCGCAGTGGGAGGGTGTCCAGTACCGGCAGCCGAGATCGACTGCAACGACGACGACCGGAATGTCTTCCCTGGCGCGGAGGAGGTCTGCAATCAAGTTGATGACGACTGCGATTCGATCACCGACAACAACCTCACCGCGCCGCTGTGCGAAGCCCAGGAGGGAGCCTGCCAGGGCGCGACACAACAGTGCGTTGCCGGCGTCTGGACACCGTGCGACGCAGCCCGTTTCGGCGCGAACAATCCCGCCTACCGGGAGACCGAGGCGTATTGCGCCCGAGGCGTGGACCCGAGCAAAGGTTGGTGCAGGGACGGACTCGCCCTTGTGGACTCCGTGCAGGACGCCGAGTCCGGCCTTTGTGACGGAATCGACAACGACTGTGACGGGGAGGTCGATGAGCTGCTCGATCTCCCATGCTTCCTTGATGACACCGGGCTCGCGGTGAACGACAACACGACGTTGGCCCAGGCCGTGAATTTCTGCAGAGCCGGGTTCCGACGCTGTGTCGATGGCCAGTACCTTGGCGTGTGTGAGGGGGCCGTAATACCGGTGGCCGAGACGACTCAGGGGCTTCGCTGCAACGATTTGGACAACAACTGCGACGGCCAGATCGGAGAAGCGTGTGACTGCGAGCCTGAGGACTGCGACTGCGAACCAGGTGACGCGCTCGTGTGTTACCCCTTTGGCCCGCAGACCTTGGACGTTGGTGAATGCGCTGCAGGCGAACGCCGATGCGGCGACGATCGACGTTTTGGGCCATGCCTCGGCGTCGTGGGTCCCGCAACCGAGACCTGTGACAACCGTGGCCGCGACGACGACTGCGACGGCCAGCGCAACGACCTGACCGTCGATGGACTCGACGAGGACGTGCTCTACGGCGATGCGTGCGTGGTCCCCGACACCTTCGGTGTCTGTCTGGCCGGGACCTGGAGATGCCCGGAGCAGGGCAGCGACCCCGTGTGCGAATCGACAGAGGAGGCACAGGGTGCGGACACCGACTGCAACGGCCTCGACGACGACTGTGACGGTGCTGCTGACGACGACGTCGACTTCAATCTGGAGCCCAATTGCGGGGAGTGCGGCGTGTCATGCGAGGACGAAGACGCGGGTTGCTGCCCGGACATGATCCTCTCCCCGGTAGGCCACTGCGTCTCCCTGAGAGACAACCCACAGCACTGCGGCGGCTGCGGCACGATCTCCGACGTCTACGTCTGCATCGACGACGACGTCTGCTGCGGCTCACGGTGCGTGGATCTGACGTCTGACCGCGACCATTGTGGCGTCTGCGACAGCCCCGTCCCCGAGGGCAGCGCTTGCTGCGGGGGCGTTCCGGTCCATCTCGGTTCAGACCCAAACCACTGCGGAACCTGTGGAACGGCCTGCGAGGAAACAACGGTCTGTTGCATCGACTCCAACACAGACCCAAACTTCCCGAGCTGCTATCCCGACGTCCAGTGCGATTGAGGGCCAAGGGCGTCGCTGACGGCGTGCTTGCGCGCGCAGACCGGGGCAGGACTTTGGGTCGGGGGTATCAGGGCTTGTTGGCCGCGCCTGGCGTCGCCTCAGAAGTCGTGGTGAAGGGGCCGGTGCCGTCCGGTATCCGCGCAAACGACCCACCGTCCGGCGACTCCCCCTCGTCCCAATTGGCGCTATCCACCACGTCCCCATCGGGCCCGATGAGGCCCAGCTCCTCGTCGCCTTTCAGACCAAATCCAGGATAGGTGGCGTCAAACTGCACGTGGGCGTAGCCGCCAGCGGGAACGGTGAGTCCCGTCGGGAAAGGCGACGTGTTGGAGCGATCCACGATGTCGTCTGTGAAGGACCAGTCGGTCAGGTCCACTTCCGTGCCACCGGCGTTGTAGAGCTCGAACCAATCCGAGCCCACCCCGAACGCGGACACCTCGTTGACGACCAGATCGCCAGGGTTGACCTCACCACCGCCGGTGTAGTCGGGGCCGGAGTCGCCGCAGCCGGCGAGCGCCAGCGTGCCCATCAAAACCACCACAATATTGCGCATTGCTGCCTCCAAGCAGAGTCTCGCCCATGGGTGCCCGGATCACCAGAGATGCTTCGGAACAAACTCCGCCGCCTGTCAATCGCCGACGGCGCCCGCCGGTGCTTCCAGGTACCCGTGGTCGGGGCCGGCTCCGACGAATTCGTCGTTGATCCCGGCGATGGGGACAGCTTTGTCGCGATGGCCTTCGCCAGCCGATGGAGCCCACTGGCCACCGTCGGGGTTCAGAACATCCTCGGATGCGGGTAGCCCGGAGCATTCCTGCGCCGCCGCGGCGCACCACGACGCCAGCGTAGCATGCCGCTCGCCCGCCCAGTCCGCGACGCCCTCTCCTGCGTAGACAACGTCAAAGTCAAAGTCGTTCGCGCGGTCGGCTTCCACGAGCCAGCCCACACCGGGCACAACGATGAGGTTGTTCCGGGACACCAGCCCCTCGAACGCCCCTTCCGAGACAAACCCTGCCGCACCGGGGGACCTGGACCAGATGGTGTTGTGGTAGAGATAGACGGGGCCGGCGCTGCCGGAACCAGCTTTGACGCCCGCGTGGGTCACACGTGCAATTCGGTTGCGCA
>CALBXO010000768.1 GCA_937890335.1 uncultured Pseudomonadota bacterium
CGCCGCCCTCACAGGCGCGGCCATAGAGCGCCGCGGCGCGCGCCGGATCGCTCCCTGGGCCCCCTCCCTCGTACAGCGTTGCGAGGTTGTTGCAGCTCTGAGCATTACCTTGGTGGCACTCGGTCTCCCAGGCCCCGCGCCGCTCGGGGTGGAGGTCGCCATAGCCACGGGCCAGCCCGAGCGCGTCCGGGTCGTCGTCGCCGCCGAGCTGGACCTTACCTGTCAGATCGCCCCTGGGGGCTGTCGTGCCACAGCCGGCTGCTGCCACGAGCGCGATTGTGGTAATCGTAATGCGCAACACGCGGGCATTGTAACGCGCCGGACCACCCGCGGCCAAGGTGATTGTACGTTGAGCCCCTGGACCTACCCCATCGCGCTGGGGATCATCTCCGTCGTCGTAGCGGGTATAGAGCGCGTCATGCCGTGGCGGCCTCATCAGCCGGTGCTGCGCAAGTGGCTGTGGTCGGATCTGCTTCATCTGGTCTTCAACGGGCACTTCCTCGGTGTGCTGGTCTACGTCATCGCTACGACGTACGTGCTCCCGTATTTTGACGCGGCATTGGTCAGCGTCGGGTTGCGCAATGCCGTCTACTGGGGTGCGGCGGCGCAATGGCCACTGGCGGTGCAGGTCGTGGTCGCCCTGTTCGTCACGGATTTTCTCGATTGGTGTGTGCACAACCTCCTCCACCGCGTTCCGTTCCTGTGGGAGCTGCACAAGACCCATCACAGCGTCCGTGACGGCGAGATGGACTGGATCGTCAGCTTCCGGTTCCAGTGGACGGAGGTGGCGTTCTACAAATCGCTCAAATACCTGCCCCTGGCGTGGTTCGCGTTCGGGACGGAGGCGGTGATGGTTCACGCAGTGTTCGGCACTCTCATCGGTCACCTGAACCACGCGAACCTGAAGTGGTCCTACGGTCCGCTGCGGTACCTGCTCAACAACCCGCGCATGCACATCTGGCATCACGACTTTGATGGCGGCGCGCGCACCACCCGCAATTTCGGGGTCATTTTCAGCTGCTGGGATTGGATGTTCGGGACGGCGAAGATGCCGGACGACCCGCCCGCGCGCATCGGATTTCCCGGCGTGGAGACGTTTCCGCGCACGTTCTTTGGCCATGTGACCTGGCCCCTGCAGAAGTGGGTGTCGGGGCGCCTCGGTCGCTGGATCGGCGCCGGTCTGGGTTTTGTCGCTCTCGCGGGCGCGCTCGCGTGGCTGTTCACATAGCGCCACGAGCCTGGCCGTTTGCGTGGCGCTCCGCGCCGTGGGCTGGCAGGTCGGGTGGCGAGTGTAGCTGGCCACCGCGGCAGCCGATCTTGCGCCAAGTTGTCACGATCTCGCCTCGCCGAACGCGATGGCATGGTATGGCCCGGGTCGTGCACAAGCGGCCGGCACCTGCGATTTCTTGCGATGGGACGGAGACGACGATGAAGACCAATGCGTTTGTGATTCTGGCCACCACGCTGCTGCTGACGGCGTGCACGGAGCCTTCGACCCCGGTGGAAGTGGTCGATGGCGAGAACGACAGCTTCTCGGTGGGCGGCAAGGCCGACGGCCTGATCGACGAGTGCACCGTCGAGGCAGTGCTGGCGCTGGTCAATGACCCTGCTGTGGACGCCACCGCGCTCAAATCAGCCGGGCTCCACTCGCGCGCTGCGAACAACATCATCACCTACCGCAATGGGGCGGACGGCCTCGCCGGGACGCCCGACGATGAAGTCATCGACGACATCCGCGAGCTCGACGACATCTCCTTCGTCGGCCCGAAGGCGTTCGAGCAGCTCATCGCAGCCGTTGGCGACATTGAGTGCACGGACTGCAAAGTCGAGAACCTGCTGAGCTTCCTCAACGACCCTGCCACGGGCATCGCGACCCTGCAGGCGGCCGGCGTGCACACGCGGGCGGCCAAGTCCGTCATCGCCTACCGCGACGGTGCCGATGAGACGCCGGGGACCGACGACGACAACGCCATCGAGAGCCTGGAAGAGCTCGACGCCATCAGCGGCGTAGGCCCGGCGGCGCTGGACCAGCTCCTCGCGTCGGTGGACAGCGACTGTGTCGAGGTCGACGGGAATCTACATGTGGAGGTGATCTTCTCCCCGCAGCCGCACGAGTCGAGCCACCTGGCGCGCGTCGCCCAGCTCATCGACACGGCTGAGGTCAGCGTGGACGTGGCCATCTACAGTTTCCGCGACGCC
>CALBXO010000769.1 GCA_937890335.1 uncultured Pseudomonadota bacterium
ATGAGCAGGTACCCATTGAGGACGAGCACATCCCACGTCAGCATGGACATCGGCCAGTTGAACTTTCCGATGCCGGGCAGCAGATGCCAGAACCGGTCGGGGCGGCCCAGATCCGCGTTGACGAAGAGCAGGCAGACCACAATCGCCGCAATCGCCAGTATCTCGCCCACAATGACCGCGTCCTGCATGGGCTTGTCTTTGTACAGGTACGCCGGGATGACCATCATGACGCCGCCGGCGGCCAATCCCACCCCGAACGTGAAGTTCGCGATGTACAGCCCCCACGAGACATGATCGGTCATGCCTGTGACGTGCATGCCGTCCACGACCTGGTGCGCCCAGGCGTTGACCCCCACCAACGCGATCGCCGTCAACACGATCATCCAGGCGTAGAAGGCCCACGACCCATCGGTGGCCCGCACGATGGACCGCCACAGGAAGCGCGGGTAGCTCTCGACGTGCTCGCTCATGTCTGTCGCCATTCGTTCACTCGTCAAAGAAGTAGAAAAAGCTGGGGCGCGTGCCGAGCTCCTCTTTGAGGACAAAGACCCGCTTGTTCGCCAGCACCCAGCGGATCTCCGAGTCCGGGTCCAGCAGGTTGCCGAAGACGCGCGCGCCCGTGGGGCAGGCCTCCAGGCACGCGGGAAGGCGCCCTTTCCGGGTCCGGTGGAGGCAGAACGTGCACTTCTCCATCACGCCCTTGGGGCGGATGCGATTGCTCAGGTAGCTCTGGTGCGGGTTGACCTCAGCCGCGGGAACCGTGGGTGTCTTCCAGTTGAAGCGGCGCGCGTGGTAGGGGCACGCAGCCTCGCAGTAGCGGCAGCCGATGCACCAATTGTAGTCCACGACAACCAGACCGTCCTCCTCCTTCCAGGTCGCCTCCACCGGACAGACTTTCACGCAGGGCGGGTTGTCGCATTGCTGACACTGGATCGGCAGGTAGAACTTCCCCGGCGCGGGCACGGCATGGTCATAGTCGACCACGCCCTTGGCGAGGTCGAGCGTACCCTGGTCCATCTCGAGCACGCGGATGTAGGAGTTGTTGGTGTCGCGATCGTGGTTGTTCTCCACATGGCACGCCTCCTGGCATTTGCGGCATCCAATGCAGACGCTCAGGTTGAGCGCATAGCCGAATTTCACGCCGGGTTGGGGCCGCACGTCCTGGATGTGCACTTTGGCGCCGTACTGCGCGTGGGTCTCCCGCTCGAGTCGGCCCAGCACGTCCTTCATGGCCTCCGGCGTCAGCTCCCTGTAGTGCTTCTGAAGAAACTCATCGACGGACATGTCCGCGGCAAACTCCTGGAGGGGCGCCAAGGCCTTGGCGAAAGCCGCCAGCCCCAGCGTCGCGCCCAGCCCCTTGAGCGCTCCTCGTCGCGATACTCCACCCATCAATGGGCCTCCTTGTTGTGGGTCATGGACTGGACCAGCCCGCGGTCGCGCGGCATCGCGACGGGCTGAACCTGACCGATTGCCGGTGCGTGGGCGTCGTGACAATGCACGCAGCCATTGCGCAGACGCGGACCCTGCGTCAGGTCCCAATGGCCGGTCATCCCGCCGTGAGAACCGTTGTGATAGTCGCGAGACTGGGGTCCGTGGCACTGCCGGCACAGGTCCATGACCTGGGCGAAGGCCAGCGGCGTTCCGTCTGCCAGACGGAGCACATCGCGGTTGTTCTGATCGTGGCAGGACAGGCAGCTCACGCCCCCGTGCGCCAGCGTCAGACCCTGGTGGACCGGGGTGGCCCCGTCCACAGCACCTCCGTCCGGCACGTCGCCGCCGTGGCAGGTGGAGCAGCGGACGCGGATTCTGCGCCCCTGCGAATCCAGGCGATCCGTGGCCATGGTTCCCAGGTCCGCCGGTAGATGAATCTCGGTCTCAAACCGCTCCTTGGTGCTTTCAGTCCGCGGCGGCGCGGCAGGGCTGTCGGCGGCGCGCGGCCAGAGAACTGCGACCAATAGGGCCACGGCTGCGAGCGCGAGCGGAATGACAATCGGTGCTGTGCTCGTCTTCAAGATCTGCCTCCAGAAACTCGGCTGGACCCAAGCGCAAGAACGAGGCCAGCGCTCCCAGTCCGTGAGGCCGGGCATTGGGACCCTGGCCGGAACGTAAATCCTGCGCAGCCCGTCCGACCGTTGCAGATTCTGCGCACACCCAGGGGCCCGACCCCGACACCATCGGGTGGCCCGCTTCTTGATGAGCATCCAGGTCGGAGGAATCGCATGCCCACATTCGGACTCGTCATCACCCCAAGGCCCTTCGGCGACGCGCTGGCCCTGCTCGCGCAAGTCCCCGGGCTGACTCTGGGGCAAGGCGGCACCCGCGTGCCCGCGGTGCTCGAACTGGACAGCGACGACCCCGGTGCCAACGCCCTCGACGCGTTGCGGGATCACCCTGCCGTGGCCGCCGTGGACATCGCGTTCGCAGACTTCAGCGACCTCAAAGAACCCATCGACTCGGGCGTGTTCGCGCGCCGCAGGCGGAGATAGCCCAGCATGGACAGGCGACAATTCGTGAAGATGGCGGCCATGGCCGCTGCGACCGCCGCGGCCAGACCCGCCATGGCCGGTGATAAGGACCCTGTGGACCCCGAGGCGCGGCGCCGTGTCGGCAGCGACGTGAAGTGGGACAAGGCGCCCTGCAGATTCTGCGGCACGGGGTGCCACGTTCAGGTGGGCGTCCGGGAGGGGAAGGTCGTCGCCATCGCAGGTGACCGCAAGGCAGACGTCAACAAGGGCCTCCTGTGCATGAAGGGCTACCATGTGGGGCTGGCCCTCTACGGAAAGGACCGGCTCACCACGCCGCTGCTGCGCAAGAACGGCAAACTCGTCCCCATCAGCTGGGACGAGGCGCTGGACGTGGTCGCTTCACGCGTGGAGAAGAATCCGGCGGGCTTTGCCGTCTATGGCTCCGGGCAGTGGACCATCCCGGAGGGCTACGCCGCGCAAAAGTTCATGAAGGGCGGCCTGGGGTGCAACCACATCGACCCAAACGCGCGCCTTTGCATGGCGTCTGCCGTGACCGGGTTCCTCGCGACCTACGGTGTCGATGAGCCCGCCGGCTGTTACCAGGACCTGGACGAGTGCGACGTGATCATCACGTGGGGGAACAACCCGGCGGAGATGCACCCCGTTCTGTTCTCCCGCTTCATCGACCGCCGCAGCCGCGGCGAAAAGATTACCCTCATCGACATCGGCACCCGGAGGACGCGCACCACGGGCTTTGCGGACCACTACCTGGAGTTCAAACCGCAGGGTGACATGGCCATCCTCAACGGGATCGCCCACCTGCTGCTGGCGCGCGGTACGTGGAACAAGTCGTTTGTGGACAAGCACTGCGCCTTCCGCGCCGACACCGAGCCTGGAACTCTCAAAGGCAAGGCCATCAGCTTTGACGAGTACAAAGCAGGCCTGGCCCCCTACACCCCAGCGCATTGTGAGGCGCTGTCCGGCGTCAAGGCGTCTGACATCGAGATGCTGGCGGACCTCTTCTCCAATCCGGACCTGCGCATCACGAGCCTGTGGTGCATGGGCGCGAACCAGCACACCCGCGGAACCGCGGTCAATACACAGCTCCACGGCGTCCATCTCCTCAGCGGGCATTTTGGACGCCCCGGCGACGCGCCGACGAGCCTGACGGGGCAGCCGTCGGCCTGCGGCACCGCGCGCGAAGTCGGCACGCTGTCACACGCCCTGCCCGGTGGCCGCGTCGTCGCCAACGCAGAGCATCGCGCCCAATCCGAGGCGCTGTGGAACGTCCCGGCGGGCCGGATCCAGGCAAAGCCGGGCTTCCATACGGTCAAGATGTGGGAGGAGTTCTGCAAGGCCGACGGCGGCGTTCACACCATCTGGGTCCAGGTCACCAACCCCGGCCAGACGCTGCCCAATGCCCACAAACTCTTCCATCCCAGCCGCAAGCTTGACGACAAATTCCTGATCGTCAGCGACGTGTACCCCACAGCCACCACGCTGCACGCGGACCTGGTCCTGCCGAGCGCCATGTGGGTGGAAAAGAACGGCCTGTTCGGCAACTCGGAGCGGCGCACGCAGCAGTGGTTCAAGATGGTGGAGCCGCCCGGTCAGGCGCGCGACGATGTCTGGCAGACAATCGCCGTGGCCCGAAAACTCTATGACCGGGGCTTTGCCGGTATGAGCGACAAGGACGGCAAGTTCCTGTTCCACGTCACCGACGAGAAGAACCGTGAAGTCCCAGTCTGGAAATGGGAGCGCTACTACGACGTCAACGTCGACAGGCACCTGTTTGAAGAATACCGCGGCTTCACGCGACTCAAGCACAAGGATCTCGCGCCGTACGACGAGTATGTCCGCTCGCGCGGGCTGCGCTGGCCCGTGGTCGAGCTGCCCGGTGGCGGCTGGCGCGAGACGCGCTTCCGCTTCTCGGAGTTCGACGACCCGTATGTAAAGAAGGGCGCGAACATCGAGTTCTACCACTCGACCAGCGGCGACGGTCGGGCCCAGATCTGGTTCCGCCCCTACGAGGCACCGCCCGAGGTCCCGGACAAGGACTACCCCCTGTGGCTGTGCACAGGGCGCGTCATCGAGCACTGGCACTCGGGCACCATGACCCGCCGCGTGCCGCAGCTGCACAGCGCAATGCCCGGCGCCTACGTGGAGATCAACCGCGCGGACGCCAGCAAACTCGGCATCCAGGACGGCGAGGTCGTCCTCTTGGAGACGCGGCGAGGCAAGATTGAGCTCCCGGCGTGGATCGACGGACGCGGCGCGCCGCCGGCGGGGAGCGTATTTGTTCCCTTCTTTGACGAGAGCAAACCCATCAACGAGCTGACGCTCGACGCGCACGACCCGTTCAGCAAACAGCCCGACTACAAGAAGTGTGCGGTGCGGCTGCGCAAACGCCCGGGGGCCTGAGGAATGAAAAACCTCGAGATCTTCGCCGCCGTCGCGCTCGCCCTCGCGCTCATCGGATTTGTCGCCGGCACGCGCGACGCCGCGTACGAGACAAACGCGCCGGCTCCCACCAGAGCGATACCCTCAGCCGGAGCCGCGCCTGCCGCGTCGTATACAGACCTTCGCGACACCGCGCGCGGACCCAACGCGCAGTGGACGGCCACCCTGTCGCCGCTGTCGAAGGAGACAAAAAGCCGCGGGTGGGACAGCTACGTGGGCGCCCGTGAGGACGAGCGAGAGCGGCGCGCCAGCAGACGCGCGTACGACGGGGCCCCGCCCGTGGTCCCCCACCCCATTGACCAGCGAGACGCGCCCTCGTGCCTCGCCTGCCATGCCGACGGAGTCGCCCTTCCCGATGGCCGCGTCGCCGCCCCCATGAGCCACGACGCCTACACCAGCTGCGTCCAGTGTCACGCGGCGTCGCGGGCACCGAGTCCCCTCACGAACACGCCTGGGGTCGCGAACCATTTTGAGGGCGCCCACGCCGCAGGCCCCGGCTCGCGCGCGTGGCCCGGCGCGCCACCGACGATTCCTCACGACACGCTGATGCGCTCGCGCTGCACCTCGTGCCACGGCGCCCACAGCGCCCAGGGACTGGCCAGCAGCCACCCGGAGCGCCAGGCGTGCGTCCAATGTCACGCTGAATCGAGGCCCCGATGACCGACACTCCGCCGCTTCCCGAGGTCTTTCAACAGGTCCTCGACGCCGCCACACTCGCGTCCCTCCTGCGTGATCTACAGGAGCTGGCCAGTGTCTACGAAGTGCGACAGCGACGAGGTCGGGACGCTCCGCCTCTGGCTCTGGACCAAGTCGCGGCGACCCTCACACAAGGCGTCGGCGTACAGATCAAATACGTGCACGACGGACAACATTGGTGGGACACGCTGATGCCAGGTCCGGACGGCGTCACGCTGGTTCGGATCGAGCAGAAATAGGGTCTCGGCGCGAGAGCGCCGCGCACGCTCACACGGCGAATCCAGGCGGCGGACTCCGGACTCCGATCCAGTCACCTTCTGCGCAACAACGACCAGGACGGCGCTCGGGTCGCACCCGCGCTGCAGGCTTCGGGCGTCGTCCCTTGGCGAGCCGCACCGTCGGCCCAGGTGTCGGCCGGCGGCGAGTCGTCAACCCAAGCACCGCCGGACGGGGGGGCGTCCAGACCCGGTTGTGTAGGGTCGTCTTCGGGCTGCTCGGTTGCGGGGTCGTCCAGAGGCGCGGCGAAGTCCGCGCAGACGTGTGCCCCTTGTGCCTCCTCAAATCCACACTCCAGCCCCACAGTCGCGCAATCGCGTTGGGTCCACGCCCCGCCGTCACAGTGCGTGAGAATGTCCCCAGCACACGAGCCGGTCTGGGCAATTCCAGAGCAGTCGCACCCGTAGGCCGACTGCGCCGCGATGTACCCGCAGCCAGTCCCCAGCGCGCCGCAATCCCGCTCCTCAAACACGCCGTCCACACAGCTGCGCGCCACGACGCCGTCGCATACACCGGCCGCATCCACGCCGCCACAGGGGTCAGAACTCTGCGGCTCGCCGGCCAATCCGCGCACCCAATCGCCGACAAACTCTGTCCGCACCAACCACTCGCGCCCGCCGAGGCAATAGTCGAGCTCCCCTTCGGACACCACGGCCATCACGCGCACCTCCCCGTCGAAGGTCATCAGGGAGCCTCCGCCCGAGTCCCCAAAGCAGATGCCCTGCTGGCCGTGTCCATTGACGACAATCGCGTCGTCGTCGAGGTTCAGAATCTGCGACAGGCCGCACCAACGCCCTCGCTTGCTGTTGTCGTAGGTGTCGCCATAGCCGCAGACCTCAATCCACTGGCCCACGTGCTGTTGACCGATCGCAGCGTCGTTCCACGGCAGCGGCTCGACTTGCGGCAGCCGCGCGGTCACATCTTCGGCCAGGATCAGGATGGCGATGTCGTGGACGGGATGGTTGTGCACCTCGGCGACCTGAAACCAGGCCGCCGGGTTGTTGGGGTCCACCCCGACGCCAAAACCGATGCTCCTCGCGGATTGTTGGGTGCAGTGGGCGGCCGTGATCACGACGCGCGGGGCAATCAGCGTCGCGCTGCAGAAGAAGCCGCTCGGCCGCCCGGATTCGTGGAGGAAACCCAGCGCCATCTTCTGGCCTGCCGACATCTGCGTCTGCTGCGGCTCCCGGGTTCCATTGATGATGGGTCGCTGGCCCAGCGTCAGCTCGGCGGGCTCCGGACTCCCGCACGCGGCCAGCATCGCGATCGTCAACCACATCCATTGGCGCATCGGGTCCCATCTCCGGCTAGAATGCGGCGCTCGCTTGGCGACCACTCCCCGTGTGGAGTACACAGCAATGGGCGCACCACGCTGGCGGATCTCGCGACAGCCGCGAGGCGCTGTGACGCGGTGTCGCGACAACATGCAAGGGCGCATGAAACTGTGGCTGGGATGACACATCGGCAGTGGGAGACGGACTGGATGGAGCGCGGCGGCGTGCGCATCCGGTTTGGGTGGATGCGATCGCCCGGAAAGCGCGGGGTGTGCATCCTGCTGCCGGGCCGCACGGAGTTCCTCGAGAAGTACGAGGAGACGGGCGAGGACCTGGCGAACCTGGGTTTTGACGTCCTGTGCCTGGATTGGCGCGGCCAGGGGCTGTCCACACGCCCGCTGCGCAACCGGCACAAGGGCCACATCGACAGCTACGAGACGTATGTGGAGGACCTCGAGGCGCTGTTGCGTCACACGGGCGTTGCCGACTCACCGGAGGCCAAGGTCATCCTGGCCCACTCCATGTCTGGGCTGACGGCCCTGCTCTTTTGCGAAAAGAACCCGGGCGCCGTGGACCGCGTGGTCGCCACGGGGCCCCTGTGGGGCATCCCGCCGAAGGTCCCGGATTGGCTGCTTCAGTTGGGCGCGACGGCGGTGGTGGCCATTGGCCTCGGCCGACGCTACGTCAGCGCCGGGGACTACGGTCCGCACAGTGTCGTGTTTGAGGGCAACATCGTCACGCAGGACCGCCAGCGATGGAAGCGTGCGGATGACTATGTGGCCCAGAACCCAGAGCTGGCGCTGGGAGGGTTTACGTGGGGATGGCTGCGCGCGTCGTTGTCCGGGATGCGCAAGGGCAGGCGGCGGGCACGGCGAGTGAGCACACCGTGGCTCTGCATTCGCGCGGGGGCGGA
>CALBXO010000770.1 GCA_937890335.1 uncultured Pseudomonadota bacterium
GAGCGCGCACGCCGTGGACGTCGAGGCATCCACGGCATCAAACGCGCCCTGCGGCACGACGAGTTGGCCCATGGACCCATCACCCCAGCAGCGCACAGCACCGGCGTCCACGAGACCGCAGGAGAAGTCGCCTCCGAGCCCCAGGTCGTCAAAAGCCTCCGCCGAACAGGTGCAGAGCGTGGCGTCGTCGTCGTCGCAGCGGGTCACGCCCGCCCCGCACTGCCCGCAGGCAGAGGCCGGGGCCGCGTACAGCGTCTGACAGCCGCCACAGGCGTTCTCCACATCCGCCTGACACGCGACGGCGTCGGGGCCGGCGCAGACGTAGACGCCCTCGCCGCATGTTCCGCACGCGCCGCCGGGCGCATTCGGAAGCGGCGCGCACCCGCCGCAAGCATTGGACACCCCGACCTGGCCGTCGCCGCAGGTCGCGCCGACGCCGTCCTCTGCGTGGGGCTGGCCCCAGCACGTGACGACTCCGTCGGCGTCCAGCCCACAGGTGGACCCGCGGCCCGCGGCCAGCACCTCGAACTCGATGTCCGGCGGCGCCGCCTGCCCAAACGCGTCGCTGCCCCAGCAGACCGTCGCGCCGGCGTCCGTCAAAGCGCATGTGTGCTGGCCGCCGGCCGCCAGGGATCTGTACCGGTTGGGTGGGACCTCGAGTCGCCCGTCCCCGTCGTTGCCCCAACACAGAATATTGCCGTTGCGCAGGAGCGCGCAGGCGTGCTCGCCGCCGGCGCTGATGTTCGTCACGTCCTCGTCGATCGGTGCCCCCTCGACGAGGGCCTGGGCCCCCCAGCAGACGACGTCCCCGGACAGCCGCACGCCGCAGCTGAAGTGGGCACCGGCAACGATCTGCGTGAAACTTCCCGGCGGCGGGGTGGCCTGCCCGGCGCCATTGGCCCCAAAACATCGCGCAGCGGAGGAGTCGTCGAGCCCGCAGGAATGTGCCGCCCCGGCCACCACCGCGCGCCAATGGCCCGGAAGCGCCGTGGCCTGGCCCTGGTCATTGCTGCCCCAGCAGACCATCTGCCCGTCTTCGTCCACGCCACAGGCATGGCGCCCGCCGGTGCTCACCATCTGGAACCGTGTGTCCGCGGGGGCCCCGTCACGCAGGAGGTCGTCGCCAAAACAGCTGACCTTCCGTCCGTTGCGCAGGCCGCAGCCGGCGTTGCCTCCAAGGGAGAAACTCTCCCAGGAGATCTCGCCGCAGTCCCACTCCAGCGGGTCTGTCGCCACACAGAGCCAATGCGTCTCGCCCCCGTTGGCCACGGTGTCGTCGCGCAGGCAGCGCCAATGCGTCTCGCCGCCGTTGGCGAGCTCGTCCTCCACGCAGCGCCAGTGCGTCTCGCCCCCGTTCTGCCTGTCGGGGTCCACGCAGACGAGCAGCCGCTCCGCGCCGGCGGTGTCGGACTCCTGGCACTCCCAATGCGTCTCGCCCCCGTTGAACTGGGACGCGCGCTCGTCGGTGTTCAGGTCGTATTGGCGCTCATCCGGCGTGTCTGGCGCGATGTCGGGAGCGTCTCCCAAATCGTCCGTATCCCCGACATCGCCCGCGTCGCTCACATCCGGGACATCGGCCGCATCCTCCGCATCGCCGGTGTCCGCGTCTGCATCACCGGCATCGGCATCGCCGGAGCCGTCGGCGTCACGGGTGTCCCGCTCGTCGCCAACATCCTGCCCGGCACCGCCACCAGGACCACCCCCGGGCGAGCCGCAACCCATCGGAGATACACAGAGGGCGACGATCGCCCAGCGCATGAATCGAATCACTCGGCCACCGTGTCCGCGGGAGTCACCGCCTGGCCAAGGTAGAACACCACCTCATCCATCTGCGTCGACTCGAGCCCGTGCTCCTTGTTGTACGCTGTGACCTGTGTGCGCAGGTCGCCCACCGTTTCTCGCAGCCGCGACAATTGATCCAAGACTTCCTCGCGCATTGGGTGGTCTTCCGACACGTAGAATTTGTAGGTGCTTCCGCCGACGACGTCGCCCATGTCGGCCAGCTTCTGACCCCTGTCGAGCTTCACGCACACGGCCTTGACCATGGCCTGGTAGTGATCGAGCACGGCGGCCTCCCAGCCGACAGACGCCCGGAAGGGAATCACGCACTCGTCACACAGGTACCCGACGGCGCCGTCGATCTCCTCCACCATGATCCGGTTCTGGTCCATGAGGGTGTCCAGGGCGTCGTCGAGCAGGTCGTCTTCCATGTTGAGCAGCTCGGCGAGCCGATCGTGGGTGATGCCGCGGTTGCCGTAGATGGTGACCCAGACGAGGCTCGCGGCGGCTTCTCCGGGCTCGCCCTCGCTGGCCATGCGCGACTTCTCGCTCGTGATCTCGTAGGTGGTGTCAAAGCCCGCGCCGGTCTTGGAGACCAGCCGCGCCCGCACGAGATCGTTGAGGATGCTGTTGATGTCGTCGGCGCTGTCCTTGTGAAACTCGTAGAGCAGCCGCCCGTGGATGACGGGCTGGTGGTCCTCCACAAACACGAGCACCTCCTTCCAGAGGCTGCCCTGTTTGGTGTTGCTCTGCGAGTACCGGCGCACGCGATCGTGGTAGGTGCTCAGCGGCAGCGAGAACATATTGGCCACGACCCGGTGGCTCAGACCCCGGTGGCGCAGCTCCTCTACCAAGCTCAAGAAAACCTGGTCCGCCATCTGCGCCAACGGGGCACGCGTCCCGTGTGTGGCGAGCTGCGCAATGAGAACCATGGTCTGCCTGACGATGGCTGAGATGAGGATTTCTACGTCCAAAACGTCCTCGGGTGTCGGCTGTGCAATTGCCCCATCTTGAAGGTCGTCCAAATGGTGTCGCGAAAACAGTACGGAAATCCGTACTACGACTCGGCGCAGTCCAGAATCCCCCAGCTACCGGGAAGGGGGGCCCCGTCACCATACTCCTCTCGACACTCGAGCAGGACCGCTTGAGTGCACCACAAGCGGCAGGAAAACCGCATGAGCAGGGGCGAGACAATGGGCGACAACAGCAACGGCAACAAGGGACGAGACAACACCGGGACCTCCAGCGGACTGCGGCGCACGGTAGGCAGAGTTGTGAAGCGTCGCAATACAGAGCCGGTGCCGATCCTGGACCTGGCCCACCTGGCTCGCCCGCAGCTCAACCCTTCGGCGCAGCCCGTGGTCGTTGTGGTTAACACCGAGGCCCTTCACATGCAGGAGCTGATGACCCGACTCGCTGCGCGCCCACTGCGCCGCGTGGCGCATAAGCGCGTCGCGACCCTGCCCCGCCCTGCCGGGCGCGCCGATCGGTGATCCCGTTGGGGGGTCCGTGGACAGCGGGAGGCGCAGTGGCCCGGCCACCTTGTGGATGGACGCCGTTGCCGACGCGGCCCGGTACTTCTACGGGTCCATGCGCCAGGGCTTCAGCGAGCCCTCCGTCTCCACGGCCGGCTCGGCGTCGCCGGTGTCCCCGCCGTCTGCCGCCACCTGGCTCGGTGCAGCTTCGGTCACAGCCAGCGCATCCAAAGCCAGCTCCGCGTCGAGTTGGACTCTCTGAATCTCGGCCTTCGCGCCGGCCTCAGCGCGGGCGCGCTCCGCGTCAAACGCGGCCACAGCCTCCACCGCCGCAAGCTCGATGCGCATCACCTCGCGGTCCGTCTCCACCTTGATCCGCGCCGCCTTCACACGTTCCTGCTGGACACGCTCCGTGACGCGCCGGATTCC
>CALBXO010000771.1 GCA_937890335.1 uncultured Pseudomonadota bacterium
CCGGCCTCAGCCGGCGCACGAGCACGCCGTCCGCGACAGTTTTGAGGGGATCTAGCCAGGTTTCTGATCAGCGCTCCAGGCACCTGGATCGATCTCGGCGGCAGATGAGCGGGACGGGCTAGAATTTCACGGCGGGGATGCGCGCCGGATACGGGAGAGCGGACAGCGGGGTGTAGGCAAATCGCCCCTCGGTGGCCTGCATGAGGTTGCGCAGCAGGTACGTCACCCGCGCGTGGCGGACACAGACGACGGTCTTCTGGTCCAGAGTGCCCTGTTCGAGCAACACTTCGCCCAGGTCCCGAGCGCTGGCACGGGCCTCGTCGCCTGCGGCAACCAGTGCGCTCGGGTCGACAAAATCGGTCTGCGCGAGCATGCCCTGCATGGAGGTGCCAGCCTCCGGCGTCATCTGGATGTCCACGATGTTTCCGGCAGAGACAAGCACGTAATAGGTGGCGTCCGCCAGCGTCACCGTGCACAGCCCGTCCTCGGACCGCCCGGTCGCGTCGTTGAGCCACTCTCTGACCGCGCAGTCCGCCAGGTCGCCGTCGTAGAGGCGAGCGCGATCCGCGATGCGACCCAGCAAATCCGCCCGGACCGAATCGTGGGGCAGGGTGTCGCGCCGTTCGGACGGCGTGTCGGCGCGAAGGAAGGGCACGGCTGTGCGCGACCCTTCTTCCACCTCGTGCTCCGTGGGGGTCTCTGGTTCCGCAATGGACTCCGGCCTGCGTGCGGCCGTCGCCACCGGAGTGTCTTCCTCACTGGACTGTTGAAGGAGGGGGAGATCGCGGCTGTCCCGCTCCCGACGTCCCGGACGCATCGCGCGGCTGGGCTCCGGAGCTTCCAGCGCGGGCGCCGCGGTGTGATCTCCGGTGCTCGCTCTGGCGGCGCGACCCTTGCGGATCTTGGCCCCCTCGCGCGTTGTCGGCGCGGCGGGTGCAGCGATAAACGGGTCGGTCAGCGGTTGAGCCTGCGCCTCCAGCCCACCGTCGAGAATGCCAAAGTCTTCGCCGAGCTCAAGCCATCTCTCGGCGACTGCGTCAGTGTCGAGCGTGACGACCAGGCCAGTCGGCGCGGCGAACGTCACATTGGCAGGGATCGTGAGCGGCTCCTCCCCGGCTGGGAGCTTCAGGTGGAGCTCCACCTGCGTCCACGCCTTGAGCGACTGTTCCACCTGGAGGTTGAGGCCTCTGGGCGCCTGGGCGTGCTCGTAGAACGCGACAAACTCCTCGACGGTGTCGATGGAGAGCAACAGGAATGTCCTGTCTCCAAACTGTTCCTGGAGCGCGTCCCAGACTCGGGTGGTGGTGCGCATTTGACCTCCTGGAAAGTTACACCATTAGCCAGTATGCGGGATCCGAGGCTTTCTGCGCAAGCGGCGGGCCGCATTGGGCCAATCGAGCGTCGCACCTACTGGATTCCGCACCCTGGCTCGTCAACTTCGGCAGTCCCGCTCGGGCAGATTGTGGTGTCTGAGAAGGTGACTCCCGTGAAGTCTGCGCCGTTGGTGATGAGGTTCGTCAGGTTGGCGCCGCTCAGGTCGGCGCCGATGAAGTCCGCGTCGGTCGCGTCGGATCCCGACAGATCGGCTCCGGCCAGGTCGGCGCCGGAGAGATCGCGTCCCGTCAGGTCGGTGGCCGCGAGCATCGCCCTGGGCAGCTGTGTATCGCTCAAGTCGAGGGGAAGCGTGGCACGCTGAAGATCAATCTGGGTCATGTCCGCCCCCTGCATGACGGCGCCGGTCAGTATCGTGTCCGACAGGAAGGCCTCGGTCATCAGCGCGCCGTCGTACCGAGTGTCCGTCAGGTTGGCTTCCCGGAGGATGACACGCTGCGCGGTGATCCGATGCAGGCGAGCACCCGTGAGGTCGCTGCGCTCAAGGCCGGATAGATGAAGGTTCGTTTCGTCCATCACGGCGTTGACGAGGATTGCGTCCTGCATGAACACGAACGCCATATCCGTGCCGGTCAGATCGGCTCCGGTCATGTCCACCTCCTGCAACATTGCGCCATTGACCTCGCCGTTGCGCAGGCAGACGCCCCGCAGGTCTCCGCCGGTCAGGACCGAGTTGTTGAGGATTACGCCCGTGAGATCCACGCCGCGCAGGAGCACACCCACCATCTGGTTCTCCTCCACCTCCGCGTTGCGGATCTTGAGCGCCGGTCGCGCCGCGTCGGGGTCGCACGCGACCTCGGGAATCGGGTCCTCTTCGAGGATGAAGGTGGCGCCCGTCAGGTCCGACGCTGTGATGCGTGCGCCTTCGAGCTCCGCGCCGACAAAGCTGATTCCAGCCATGGTCGCGTTGGTGAAGTTGGCGCGGTTCAGCGAGATGCCGTCCAGCGTCGCGCCCTCGAGATTCGTGAACCGGAAGAGAATGCCGCTCAGGTCGATGTCCACGCCGCTGATGTCGCCCCGGATCCGGGTGCTCGACAGGTCCCCATCGCGCAGCGAGATGCCGGCGTCCACGATCTCCAGAAACCGCGCGCGGTCGAATTCCACGCCGGCGAGGTTGATCTGCGCCTCGGCCAGGTCACGCAGGTTGGCGTCAAACGCGACCTCCGCGCCCTGCGCGGTCAATTCCACCTCGCTCGTGGTCGCGGAGAAGCCGCCGCGCGACGTTCGTACGGTATAGATGCCCAGCGGGAGGTCCGGTACCTCCACCGGTACCCCGTCCCTCGCCCGAGCGTCCACCACGCGATCCTCGCCCTGCTCGACGATGACGCGAACGTTGCGCTCCGGGGTGGGAATCCAATCCGGTCCCACGGAGACCGTGACGGTCAAGGTAGCCGTGGGCGTGGGGACGTCGGTGTCCTCGGCGTCCCCCGTGTCCGGCACGTCGGGGTCCACGTCCGGGTCGGTGTCCGCCGGTGCGTCCGCCGCGTCGGCCGTGTCGCCCTCCAGGTCTGGCAGGTCGGCCGCGTCGGTTCCGTCCGGTGCCTCCCCAAGGTCGCCTGCATCGACGTCCGCCGCGGTATCAGGCTCGGTGTCGGCGGGGCCGGCGGGGTCAGCGCAGGCGGAGAGGGTGAGGGCAATCAGAAGCAGTGTTTTCACTTCGTCACGGTAGCAAACCGGCGGTTGAATTGGCAGACGAACGATCGAATTCGGAGGTGAATGTTCGCGACGGGTAGGCTGTTGTAGGATGGCATCGTGAGACGACTCTGGAACATTCTGAAGACCGCCGCTGGATGGGTGCCATTGCGTCCACGGACCGTTGTAGCGGCGGCTGTGCTGCTCTGGGTGTACCAGTACTACGGGGTCGAGCGGGCAGATCTGGTGCTGCTTGTGGTGGGCGTGGGTGGGCTGGTGCTGCTCGGCGTCGCGATCGCAGCCGTGTCGGCGGTCGCGATTGGGTTCAGGCTGCACGGCGGCCCGCCGCCCGGGGACCCCTGGACGTTCAGCGTTGGCACGCCTCACCGCACCGGATACCGGCTGGCCATCGGTGCGTGGATACCGCTTGTGCAGATCGACATTGAGTGGGTCAGCCCCGACGGGATCGAGGTCCGCTTTGTGCCCTCCCGCGGAAGATTGGTGGAGGAGGTGGTCGCGCAGCGACGCTGTGTGACCGACCGCGTCGTGCGCCGGTATCGGTTCACCGACGCCTTTGGTCTCGCCAGGATCAGCTATGAGCTCGGGTGTGCCCAGAGCCTCAAGGCCGTCTCGGCACGCGCCCAGCTGCGGTCGGCGGAGATTTTCCGCCAGCTGACCACCGGAGACGCGGTCTCCCACCCGGACGGTGAGCCGCAGGGCGACTTCATCGACATGCGTCCCTACACGCCGGGGGATCCGCTCAAGCAGATCCTCTGGAAGGCCTACGCCCGCACCCGCAAATTGCTGGTCCGAATTCCCGAGAGGGCGATCGCGCCGCGACAAAAAACCCTGGCGTACCTGGTGTCCCACGGCAGCGATGAGGCGTCGGCCGGGACCGCTCGAACCGCCCTTGAGCAGGGGGTCTTCGGACGCGACTTCGTCTTCTGCGCCGACGGCGAAGCCGCCACAGCGACGCAGGTGTCCGAGGCCCTGGAGCAGATCGTGCGCAGTTGGAGCGCTTCGGCAACGGGTGGGGAAGGGCTCGGGCCGTTTCTCGATCGCGAGGCGCAGGGTGGAGGCAAGTCATGCATTGTCTTTGCCCCGCCCAAGCCCGGTCCGTGGCTCGAGAAGGTGGAGCTTCAAGCCCGCAACCGTCGCGCTGGCCTCAGTGTGCTGGTCGGCGTCGATGGACTGCGGATGAACCGGGGGGAGTCCGTGCTCCGCCGGCTGATGATCTCCGGCGGCGGCGAGCACCGCGACAAAATCCGCGACTTGCGGCAGGTGTGTGACCGGCTGCTCGCGACGGGCGTACCCGTCCTGGTGGTGGACCGCGCCGCGGGCGTGCCCGTGCACCCCAAACACCTCAAATTATTGGAGGGTGGGCGTTGAAGTGGCCCCGCTGGCCCGTCCGCCGGCCTGCCAGATTGGAGCCGGCCGAGCCGTGGTACCTCGTTGCCCTGCGCGGCGGGGTCTATGCGGTCGCTGCGGTCTTGTTGCTGTGGCGATTCGCGCTTCCGCAGGGGATGGCCGCGGGCGTGGTGGGGGCGCTGGCTGGGGTGTTCGCCGCGCATGTCGCTGCGCGTGTACGGCTGCGTCCCACTGCGGTCGTAGGCGGCGGCGTGGCGACGTTGCTCGGCGGCCTGGCGCTCGGATGGTTGCTGACCACACCTGAGCTACCCGCCCAGGCGCTCGGTGTGGGGACCGCGTTGACCCTCGCGGACATGGTGGAGTTTGGCGCCGGGGCCGCGGGTGTCGCGCTGGTGCTGCGCGGCATGGCCGTGCGCTGGACGTGGATATCCCTGGTCGAGGTCGCGCTGATTACCGGCGTGGTCTGTCTGCTCGTCGCCGGCCATCGCGACAACGCCATCAGTGAGCCGCGCATCCTGTCCGACTGGGCATGGAGCCACGGAAATGATCCCACGCTGCTCCTGCTCGGACTGGGCGCCCTGACGTTGGTGACGGTCCCGCTGATGCTGCTTGTCCGGCAGCGGGCGATGAAGGCGGCGCTGAGCGTCTCCGCGCTCGTGTTCCTCGGGCTTGTCGTGTTCCTTCTCCTTCGCGTCGATCCGCCCGAGCCTCCGCCACCGCAGGGGACGATGGGCCTTGCCGGTAAGGCGGACGCGGGGCAGGAGCCTGTGGAGGGGCGCGGACGTGGGCGCGGCGGCAGCGGCGATCAGAACGACGACGAGATGCCGTTCAAGGACGAGTACCCAAAAGGCGAGCCCAAGCCCGTCGCCGTGGTGCTCTTCCACGACGACTACCGCGCCCCCGAGGGGTACTACTACTTCCGGCAGACCACCTTCAGCCAGTACAACGGCTATCGCCTCGTCCATCCGTTCGTCCGCGGCGCGGATGACGATGTGCCGGCCCGGTTTGCCGGCGCCCGGACCGAGGTGGAGACGGCGCCCTATGGGGGCGCCGACGGCATCCCGGCCCCGAGGCGCGTGCCGACCACCGTCGCCCTGATGACCGAGCACAAGCGCCCGTTCGGGCTTGTGAATCCCACCTCCTTTGAGTCCACGCCCAACCCAAATCCGCGGCATTTTCGGCGGGCGTACAAGGTGGAGTCCGCAGCGCAGATGGCGGACTGGTCCCACCTGATTGAGGAGGCCGCCGGTGACGACGGCTGGAGCGAGGAGGTTCGCAAGCTCTACGTGTCCTACCCGGAGGACAAGCGCTACGAGACGCTCGCCGATGAAATTGTGGCGGACATCCGGCCCGAACATCGCGCCAAACCGGTCGCCCAGGCGCTGGCCATCAAGCGCTGGCTCGAGAAAAATACCTTCTACACACGCAAGAGCAGTCACGCCGGCAAGAAGGACCCAGTGGCCTCCTTTCTGTTCGGGAGTCGGCGCGGGTACTGCGTCCACCTGTCGCACGCGATGGCGTTTCTCCTCCGCGCGCGGGGTATTCCTGCGCGGGTCTCGGCCGGGTACGCGGCCCCTGAGGAGCGGCGCGGTGGCGGGTCTGCGTTGCTTCTGCAGAACCAGGACGCGCACGCGTGGGCCGAGATGTATGTGAAGGGTTTTGGCTGGGTGATCGTGGATGTCTCGCCCGAAGAATCCGACGAGGATGGAGGTGAGCAGGTCAACCGTGATCTCCAGCGGACCTACGGCGAGCTGGCGCGCGGCGACGACGACGCGGGACGTATCGAGGAGCCCGAGGAAGACGGCTTGAACATGGCCTACGCAGGCCTGGTGGCAGGTCCGTTCTTCTTCTTGCTGCTGGCCTTGGCCTACGGAATCAAATTATGGCGTCGCCTCGCCCCGGAGTTCGCCGGCCAGGGGGCGCTGTACCGGGTTGGGTTCCGGGCGGGCCTCGACAGCCTGTCCGACGTCGGCCTGGTGCGCGAATACGGCGAGACGCGCGAGGCGTTCGCGAGACGCATCGCGGACAAGATCCCCGCGGCCGGGCCGCTGACGCGGGCGCACCTGGCGCGCGCGTTTGGCGGCCGCGATGACCTGGACCGCGATGGCTGGCGACGGCTGCTCAGCGGCCTGCGCAGCGAGATATCCACGACAACGCCGTGGTGGCGTCGTACGCTGGGGTTCCTGAACCCTCTGTCCTGGTTCCGCGTACGCTGACCGCAGACCCCACCCCACACAAAGAACGGACACCCGCACGTGACCCAACTTGCACCTGAACTCGCTGCCCTCGTGGCCAACTCGAACATCGCCACCCTGGCCGACGCGGCTGAGATGGTCGACGTCCTGCGTGCGCGGTGCCGCGCCGTCGTACAGGGGCGTGACGACACCATCGACCTGATCCTCGTGGCCCTCCTTGGCGACGGACACGTGCTCCTGGAGGACTACCCGGGGTCCGGCAAGACCACGCTGGCCAAGTCCCTCGGCGAGAGTTTCGTGGCCAGCGATATGGGGGCCGGTGTCCTGCCCGTGTTTCGCAGAGTGCAGTTCACACCGGACCTGCTGCCGTCCGACGTGATCGGCGTGACCGTGTTTGAGCCGGAGACGACGACGTTCGCCTTCCGGCGTGGCCCCGTGTTCACCCATGTCTTTCTTGCGGATGAGATCAACCGCACAAGTCCCAAGGTGCAGGCGGCGCTGCTCGAATCCATGGGGGAGAAACAGGTCACGGTTGACGACACGACCTACGCGCTCGGCGATCTCTTCTTTGTCATCGCGACGCAGAACCCACTGGATCTCGTCGGGACCTATCCGCTGCCGCTGGCACAGCTGGATCGGTTCCTGTTCAAGATCCGGATGACGCACCTGGAGCGCGACGCAGAGCTCGAGGTCCTGTCCCGCTGGAACCGTTACGCCGAGGCTGAGGCGATGCCGCAGGTGGCGGCGTCCGACATCGTAGCTGCCCGGATTCTCGTCCATCATCACGTGCAGGTAGACAAACAGTTGCACGTCGCGCTCGTCGATATCGCCCGCGCGGTGCGCGCGGACCAGCGCGTTCTGCAGGGGTTGTCCACCCGCTCCCTGGTGTGGGCTCTCCCCGCCCTGCAGGCCCGCGCCGTGATGCAGGGGCGCGACCATGTGACGTCCGATGATCTGGCGAGCCTCCTCGATCCGCTTTTCACCCACCGTGTGGAAGTCGCGCCAGGCGTCGACGACGTGAGCGCTGTGGTGGCCGAGTGTGCCGCGGACGCGCTCGAGCGGCTGTCTCGTTCGACCCTGCGCTGACCCGCGGCGGCGGCTCCGATGGGGACCGCCGGACGGTGCGCCGCGCAAGCGGGTATGATAGGTTGCGCGCATGAACGCGCGCGCGAGAATCCTTCTACTGTCCCTCTTGTGTCTGGTCGCCTGTGGCGACGGCGACCCCAAGTCGCAGACCCAACCTGGAGACACCGGCCCACAGGACACCGGGGACGTCGCAGCCGACGTGCCGGACGCGCCCGACGTGGGGGCGGACGCTGACGACGCCGACTCGGGCGACGGCGGCGATGCCGTGGAGGACGTGCCAGCCGACACCACGCCACCGCCGCCCCATGTGGACCCAACCCCAGAACAGGACGGCGTGGACCCCGATGGGGTCGAGGTGCCGGGCGCGGTTGCGGCGGGCCAGGTCCATGTCGGTGTGGTGCGGATGGGGTCCGGCGGCTTCTCTGGAGTGGAGTCCACCTGCAAGCCGGGCGACTTCGTCCTGGCCAACGCCCACGCGCGCTACTGCGTGGAGGGACGCACCACAACAACCCACCTGTATTTTGACGGCGGTCGGCTGATCGACGCCCTTCCCGCGGGGGAGGGCTACGGGGACCGGTTGCATGTGGTCAGCACATTTGCCAGCGCCCAGACCGGGTCCGCGCAGGTGGTGGAGGTCATCCGCGATGGCACCGCGGATCCGCTGGCCGTGCTGCGGGTGTCGGGCGTGCTGGAGCCCATCATGTATTTTGCCGGCGCCGTGGGGCCGTCGCTGTTTGCGCCCAGGCCCATCGACATGGTGACCGAGTACCGGCTGGCCGCGGATTCGCCGGTGATGGAGATGGTCACCTTCTACACCGCGCGCGGCGTGCCCACGAACATCAGCCCCGGCGCCGGCGATATCATCTTCTTTGGGGACACGCTCGAGTACGTTTTTCCGGGCAATGGGTCCACCGCCCCCGCGAACGTGAACGCCGTGATTGGCTACGCGGATGACATCGCCTACGGATGGTTCGGTCAGGAGCCCACCAGCGCGCCAGCCATTCCCGGGCTCAGCCTGCCAGCGATTCCCCTGAGCGCCGCCCCCGCCGGCCTCGCAGCGGGCCAGACCGTCGCGAACCAGCGCTGGTTCGTCGTGGCGCCGAGCACGGCGCAGGTCGTCGCTGCCCTGTCCGCCCACTCGCCTGAACACCCGGCCGCAGTGGAAGGAGTCAACGCGACCGTGACCGTGACACAGGGCGGGGACCCGCTGCGCGGTGCGCTCGTGGACGCGTTCCCGCTCCAGGCCGGCCAGCCGGTTGGGGAGCCCAAGTACGACGTGTTCAGCGATCCCAGCGGCGTGGCCGCGCTGTTTGTGAGGGCGGGCGAGTACCGGTTCGAAGTCCGGGGACCCGAGGGAGCCCGCGCCACCGTGGACGGCGTGATCGAGGCTGGCTCCGACCTGGCCATCGAGGTGCCCGACGTGGGCGCTCTGAGGACAGCGATTCAAGAGATCCGCGGGGAAGAACGCATCCCGTCGCCAGCACGCGTGCGACTGACCCATGCCGAGACACAGGAGCGCAAGGTGGAGTTTGTGCTCCGCGGGACCCACACGCTCAAACTTGCGGCCGGAACGTGGCGCTACCAGGTCTCCCGTGGAAGCGAGTTCACGATGACGAGCGGCGAGCTCGTGGTCGAGTCCGGGCAGGAGGCGCTGCTCAGCGCGGAGCTTGAGCGGGTCGTGCCCACGCCTGGGTACATCAGCGGCGAGTTCCACCAGCACTCCACGGCGAGCCTGGACAGCGAGGCGTCGGTGGTGGACCGGGTGCTGGGGAACATCGTCGAGGGCGTGGACTTTGCCGTGAGCTCGGATCACGACATCGCGACGGACTTTGCGCCAGTCATCGAGGAGATCGGCGCGCGAGACCTCATTGCGAGCGTCGCCGGTGTCGAGGTGTCCCCGATCTATGGGCACTTCGGCGCCTACCCAATCCGCCAGACCGAGACCGTCGCTCGGGGCGCGCTGACCCTCGCCTACAAGAACGACGACGGGTCTGTTGGCGCCTACCTGGACGGCGTCTCCCTCTTGTCGGCGCTGCGCGAGTACGAGGGCGTGCGGCTGATCCAGTCCAACCACCCCCGCGACTCCACCGGCTACTTCGACCGGTTTGACTACGATCCGGCCACCGGCCTCGGAAACGACAAGTTCAGCTTCGACTTTGACACGATGGAGGTCG
>CALBXO010000772.1 GCA_937890335.1 uncultured Pseudomonadota bacterium
GTGCACGACTGGACGCAGGCCGCTACCCTGAACGCGGGCGCCCAAATGGCGATGTCCACCCTCGATCACGCGGCCGCGACCACAGCTCACGCCTCTGCCTACCAGCAGGCGGTACCCCGCGCCGCGTCACACACAGCCGACACCCTCCACCACCCCGCGTTCGGCGCCGCGCCTCAGCCGCCTGCCTCCCTGCTTCACGCGTCCCCAGTGCCGCGGGACCAAGGCGCGTGGGCCGTGCCGGGGAATGACACGCCGGCGGCGAGCGACCCCACGGCGGTTTCGGCGAGCGGTCTCGCCGGCAGGTCATCGGGGCCCAACGCCATGGACCCGGTGCTGGACGCGCTGCGCCAGCAAATGCTCGCGCTCGGCCAACGAGAGCAAGCCCACATCGCCCAGCAGACAGCGCTCCACCAGCGCTTTCTCGCCCTGCACAACCAGGCAATGCAAGCCCTGGTCGGCACTCAGAACCCACTCGCCGCGCCACAGGCTCCGGCCTACATCGCGCCCCCGGTGCCGATTGCTGAGAACGAGTTCACCGCGCCACCAGCCGCCGCCGCCGTCGCGCCCTTGTTGGCAGCGCAGAGCGCTCCCGCTGCGGCGAAGGCAGGGCTCCGGGATCTCTCCGCTGGCTCCGCAGCCCTGGCAACGGCATCCACGCCCGCGCCGGTATTGACCACCGCAGCCCCCGCAGCCCCGGCATCGATCGCAACGCGCCCCGCGACCGTGGCGTCCCCAGCGTTTACCGGGGCCCAGGCGCAGGCGGCGAACTCGGCTCCACGCCCCACGACGGCGGATCTGGCGCCTACCGCGCGCCCAACGAAGTCGGCGACTCAGGCGGCCCCACAACCGATGCCCCTGGCAACCGCCGCCGCGACCGGGCCGCGGCCGCCGACTGGACCGACCTTTGACCGGGCGCAGTTGGAGACGCACGCCAGCGGGCGCATCAGCGACATCTTCGGCCCTCAATTCGCCGGCCAGGACGATTTCTTGCGCCAGGTGCGCATGCCGGAGCCCCCCCTCCTGCTCGCGGACCGGGTCACAGGCCTGGACGCCGTGCCTGGCAGCATGGGCAAGGGCACGATCTGGAGTGAGACCGACATCACCGCGGACGCCTGGTACCTGCACCAGGGCCATATGCCCAGCGGCATCATGATCGAGTCGGGCCAGGCCGACCTGATGCTGATCTCGTACCTCGGCGTGGACGCGACCAACCGCAACGACCGGGTCTACCGCCTTCTGGGCTGCGAGCTGACCTACTACGCCGAACCCGCGTCCACCGCGAGCCCCCACAACAGCCCGGACAAGACCGGGTCCCGCTCCGAGGCGGGTTCGCCCTCCACGCAAAAACCGCGCGCAGCGTCCGCCACGCCAGGTGCCGCCGTCCCCGAGCGCGACGGTGCGCTTGCAGTCCTCCCACGGGCCGGCGACACCCTGTCCTACGACATCCACATGGACGGCCACGCCACCCAGGGCGACGTCCGGCTGATGTTCTTCCACTACGATTGCCGCGTGGACGGCGCGCCGCGTCTGGCCGTGCGCAAGGGCCAGGCGGGCTTCTTCACCGACGCTGAGCTTGCCGACTCTGCCGGCTGCCTCTGGAGCCCCGCGGACATCGAACTGGACCCCGACGCGCGGGTCGACCCGCCCGCCGTCGTCTGCACCAGGACCCAGTTCTCGCAGGACGACCTTGCCGCCTTTGCCGACGGACGCCCGTGGGACTGTTTTGGCCCCGGCTACGACCGGACGCGGACCCACACGCGCACCCCGCGCATCCCGAGCGGGCGCATGTCGTTGCTCGGCCCCATCACTGGCTTCGACCCCTGCGGCGGTCCGTGGGGGCGGGGCGCCATGACCTCCACCGTGGCCGTTCAACCGGACGATTGGTACTTCGCCGGACACTTCAAGAACGATCCGTGCATGCCCGGCACCCTCATGTTCGAGGGCTGCCTGCAGCTGATGTCCGTGTACCTCACGGCCCTGGGCTACACCTGCCGCCGTGACGGCTGGCGCTTCGAGCCTGTGGCCGACATGCCCTTCGCGCTCAGTTGCCGCGGCCAGGTCACGCCGACCTCCCAGACGCTGACCTACGAGCTGTTCGTGGAGGAGGTGCACGACGGCCCCATCCCGACGCTGGTCGCAGACCTGCTCTGCACCGTGGACGGCCTCAAGGCGTTCCACGCCCGCAGGGTCGCGCTCCAGCTCACACCCTCCTGGCCATTGGACGAGGGCGACGCACTCCTGACGGACTACGTCGAGCCCAAACCCGTTGCCCACGCCGGAGGCTTCCCCTTCGACTACCGCGCGCTCATCGCGTGCGCCAACGGCCGCCCCTCCGAGGCGTTTGGACCCATCTACAGCCGATTTGACGGTCCGGGACGCGTCGCGCGTCTGCCCAACCCGCCGTACCACTTCCTGTCGCGCGTGACCCGCACCAAGGGCGACATCGGGTCCATGGCCGGCGGCATGGAGGTCGATGTCGAGTACGACATCCCCGCCGACGCCTGGTACTTCGACGAAAACGGCTGCCGCGCCATGCCGTTTGCCGTCCTGCTCGAGGCCGCGCTCCAGCCTTGCGGTTGGCTCGCGTCCTACCTGGGCTGCGCCCTGACCACCGACACCGAGCTCTGCTTCCGCAACCTCGATGGCGTGGGGACATTGCACGTGGACGTCCTGCCGGATGCCGGCACTCTGCTGACGCGGGTCAAGAGCACGCGAATCTCCAGCGTCGCGTCCATGATCATCGTCGCGTTCCAGGTGGAGTGCTCCGTCGGCGACACCCGAGTCTACGACCTCGACACTGTGTTCGGCTTCTTCCCGCAGAGCGCGCTGGAGAACCAGGTTGGCCTGCCCACAGACGACGTCCAACGCGCCCTGCTCGAAGCACCTTCCGCGACCGTGGTGGACCTCACCGCACCGCGGCGCGCCGAGTGGACACCCACCCGCCCGCAGTTGGCCGAGCCGATGCTGCTCATGATCGACCGGGTCAGCTTCTTCGACGAGAACGGCGGCGCAGCCGGGCTCGGCAGCGCGCGCGGAGAGAAGGACGTCGATCCGGGCGAGTGGTTTTTCAAAGCGCACTTCTTCCAGGACCCGGTGCAACCCGGTTCCCTGGGCATCGAGGCCATGATCCAGCTGCTCCAGTGGACTATGCTGGAGAAGGGCCTCGACGACGGCATCGAGAACCCGCGTTTCGAGACGCTGGGGCTCGGCGAGAAGATGAGCTGGAAGTACCGCGGCCAGGTCATTCCGGAGAATAAGCTCATCGCCTCTACGCTGGAGATCATGGAGATCCGGCACGAGGAGAACGCGGTGGTTTGCGTGGCAGACGCCTCCCTCTGGGTCGACGCCAAACGCATCTACGAAGCCACTGGGCTCGCCATGCGCATCGTCTCCGGCGGCACCCCTGACACCCCGACCAGAGCGTTGAACCCCGCCGTGGACACATGGCTCGGCGACCATCGACCCACCTGGACCCTCCCGGCGCTCCCCATGATGTCCATGGTCGACCTGCTGGCCCAGGGCGCCTGTACGTCGGATCCGGTGACTCAACTCACCGACGTTCGGGTCAAGGGCTGGCTGACGTTTGAGGGCGCACAGCACCTGCGCTGCGACCGCACCGGGGATCACGTACGCCTCGTCGCCGTCGGGGCGGCGACGCCCACGGCCGATCGTCCCGCTCCATCGCCGGCGCGGACCCTCGGCGGTTCCGATAATTCGGTCGTTGCCGCGGCGCACACACCCGCGGCGCCTGCGCAGTCACACGGAGAAACCCAATTCGGTGGCGGGGAGACCGTCGTCGCGACGGCCCGCGTGACAACGGGGACCTACACCCAACGGCCCGCTCCGTTTCCGCGGCTTGAGGGCCCGCCGTCACCCCTGCCGTACCAAACCGGCGCGCTCTTCCACGGCCCGGCCTTCCAGGTCCTGCGTTCGCTGGTCCGCACGGCATCCGGCGCGTCGTCGGTCCTGGCGATCCCGGCCGTCGCACCCGGCGCTGTGCCTGCCGGGCGCGTGTGCCCGGTCCTCCTGGACGGCACCACCCACGGCATCCCCCACGACCAGCTGCACCTGTGGTTCGCCGACATCTCACCGGACAAGGTCGCGTACCCGGCGTTCATCCCCGAGATGCGGTTCTTTGGCGCGACGCCCACGAGCGGGACCGTTCGATGCGAGGTGCGGCCCGCCGGCACCCTGGGCAGCCCGGACTTCCCGATGTTCGACATCCAGCTCATCGACGAGACTGGCGTCTGGTGTGCGTTCCGCCTCGTGGAG
The DNA here is from genome assembly GCA_937890335.1 of uncultured Pseudomonadota bacterium. Taxonomy (GTDB): domain Bacteria; phylum Myxococcota_A; class Bradymonadia; order Bradymonadales; genus CALBXO01. The sequence goes on from CALBXO010000772.1 coordinate 4,273, forward strand.
GCCTGCTTTGAGAAGGGCGCCATCGGCCGCGCAGCCCCCTTGGACAGGCGCGCCTTCCTCCGCGACCGCGCGTGGGTCCCAGGCCTGCGAACAAGCGCGGAGCTCGACGGCAAGACGCGACTCATGCAGTCCGACGTCGACGGCATCGACTGGCTTCCCGGGACCGTGCGGGCCGTCTATGGCGCGCAGGACATCGCCGACATCGCACAGCGCGAACACATCGCCGCCGCCACCGGGGTCCATCCGAGCATCGTTCCCGCTGGGCTTCCCCTGCGGCAGTTTGCGCTGACCACCGAGCGCGACACCGACACCGTCACCGTCAGCGGCGATGGACTCGGAACGCCCAACCTCTCACCGGTCATCGACTTCTGGACCCAATGGTTCGACCGCGCCCCTTGGCTGGTCGAGGACCTCTACTACGGCCTGATCGACCGCTTTGTAGGCAAGGTCGTTCTAACCGACCCGGAGGCGTTCGCCGCGGTCCGCGGCCGCAGCTTGATGTACCTGGGCAACCACCAGGTCGGCGTCGAGTCGCTGCTCTTCTCCATCATCGCGTCCGGCCTCGGCCAGGTGCCCACCGTGACACTGGCCAAGGCAGAGCACCGCCACACATGGCTCGGCGAGCTCATCGCCCACTGCTTCCGGTACCCGGGCATCCAGGACCCGAGGGTCATTGCGTTCTTCGACCGCGACGACAAAGCCAGCCTTCCCAGCATCCTGCAGGCCTTGGCACAGGACATGACCGGCCCCGGCCGCAGCGTGATGGTGCACGTCGAGGGGACACGCTCTCTGGACTGCACGACGCCGGTGCAAAAGATGAGCGGCGCCTTCCTGGACATGGCCATGGCCGTGGGCGCCCCGGTCGTCCCCATCCGCTTCGTCGGCGCTCTCCCGCGCACACAGCTGGAGACCCGGCTCGAGTTCCCCGTAGGCATGGGCAGACAGGACATCTACATCGGCCGTCCCATCCACCCAGACGAGCTCGCCCACGACCACTACGGCGCCCGCAAACAGAAGGTCCTCGCCGCCATCAACGCGCTTGGCCCCGCGAACGCCGTGGAACAACCGCTGCCCGGCGATCCCGCGTTCGAAGCCAAGGTCACGGCCTGGCGGGCCCGGTACGGTGTGAGCCACGAGCACGCGGTGCTGGGCTGCGTGCTGTCCGAGCGTCCCAAGCCGGTCCCCGAGACCCGAGCACTTCTGGATCCAACCGCCACCGTCTCCCTGGATGGCGCTGTGGGTGACTGGGTCGCCGAGCTCGCGCTCCGCATCGTGGGCACCCCCGCCTGACGGACCTCAATCGGCGTCTGGCGGCCGATGCGCTGCTGCTCCACCACGGCGCCTTTACGGATCCGATCCCTCGCCGGTTTGGGAACCCTGCACACCTGACATCGTCCTATCGTCCGTGCCACACTTTTGGAACCACTGCGTTTTGCCGATGGGGGCGACATGGGCAGCCAGCGACAGCAGCCGCTGAGGATCGGCGACTTCCAGATTGGCGAGCGGATTGGCGACGGTGGAATGGCGGTGGTCTACGCCGGGTGGCACACGTCCACCCACGTGCCCGTGGCCGTGAAGATCGTGACGGGCAGCTCGCTGAACGATGCTGATGAGTCGTTTCGAAACGAGGTGCTGGCCATCGCGCGGATGCACCATCCACACATCGTGGCGGTCTTCGACCAGGGTACCGTGGACCACGCCGCAGTCGCGATGGGTTTGCCGGTGGAGGTGGGCGCGCCGTACCTGGTGATGGAGCGCGCAGCGGGCACGCTGGCCGACTTCGTGCCAGGCGCGTGGCCGTTGCTGCGGACCCTGCTGCTTCAGTCGCTGTCGGCCCTCGCCCACGCCCACGCCCGCGGGGTCATTCACAGGGACATCAAACCGGGCAACCTGCTGCTCTGCGCACCCGCGTCCCCCAGGCCGGGCCTGAAACTGGCAGACTTCGGCATTGCCGAGGCCGGGCTGCGCACGGTCGGCGAGGGACAGATCGAACGCGCGATCGGCACACCCATGTTCATGGCCCCCGAGCAGATACGGGGACGGTGGCGCGACTACGGACCGTGGACGGACCTCTACGCACTCGGCATCGTTGGCTGGGTCCTTGCGACGGGCGCTCATCCCTTCGCCACCGACGCTGTGGGCCATCAAAAAGTCCTCGCCATGACCCAGGCCCACATTCACGAGGTGCCCGGCCGCTTCGAGCCCTTCTTCGACGTGCCGCGCGGGCTTGAGGCCTGGCTGCGACGGCTGGTCGCCAAGGCCCCCGGTGACCGCTTTGGACGGGCGGCTGACGCCGCATGGGCGTTGCGCACCGACGTTGACCTGGACGTGGCGCACAGCGGCATCAATCCCGTCCTCGCGGATCTTTGGGACGACGTGGCCCAGCAGACACAGCTCCTCCCAGACACGATTGCGGAGCCCTCCAACCAGGGCGAACCGGCGACGGTGGCCATCCCGAACTCGGCCTCGTCTTCCACCGCGGCCGACGCTGCATCCGCCCACTGGTCCGCGCCCCCGTTTCCCGCGAACTGGAGCCGGGCCGAGAGCCACGAGCCGGAGCTGAGAGTCTCGCGCACGCAGGGCTGGGGTATGCAGGTGGGACTCTCCCTGTTCCCAATCCGCGACTGGCCGGTGCGCGCACGCCACAGCGAGCGCGACCGGCTCTGGGCAGCGCTGCGCCAGACCCGCGACCAGGGGCGACCCCACATGGTCCTCCTGACCGGCCCCATCGGCGTCGGGGCCTCACGGATGGCGCGCTGGCTCTGCGAGACCGCCCACGAGGCAGGGCAGGCAGAGGTCGGACGCGCCCTGGGAGCGACGGGCTCGCGCTACGACGACGGGCTCCAGTCCCTCGTCGCAGACCTGCTCGGAATCGTCGGCCTGGGCTTTGAGGCCGCGTGCTCCCGCATCGCCGACATGCACAGCGATTGGGATTGGGACGGGACGGCCCGCTCTCTGGCGGCGTACGTGTCCCCCGCGGACGTCGAGGTGTCCCGACCCGGCGCGGTGGACGTGCGCACCGCCATCGCGAGAGTGCTCGCGCACATGGCCCAGCGCCGCCCCGTACTGTTGTACCTGGACGACCTCCACCTCGGTCCCGACGCGCAGTCGCTGGCCGAATACCTGCTTGAACATCGGCACCGGATCGAGGGCCCGATTCTCGTGGTCGCGACCGCATCGACACAGCCGGGACCGGCGCTGTCCCGTCTCGTTGAGCAACCGGGGGTTGAGCACATCGAGCTGTCTCCCTTGTCGGAGGGCGACCAGCTCGGGCTCGTCGAGCAGATTCTGCATCTGGACGAACCCACCGCTCATCAGGTCGCTCGCAGATCCGGTGGCCTGCCGTTGTTCTCTGTGCAGCTGCTGCAACAATGGGTGCAGCGCGGCGCGCTCGTCGCCAGCCGATCCGGCCTCCGGCTGCGACACGGTGCCGACGTCCCGGAGGATCTGGCGTCGCTGTGGCGGACGCGCCTGCACAACGCCATCGGCGGCATCGAGGGTGGCCTCGACGCTGTCAGGGTCGGCGCCGCCCTCGGCCTGCGCGTCGATCAGGATGTCTGGCATCGCTCCTGCCGCGAGCTGGGACTGACACCTCCCGCCGACATCGGCGAGGCCCTGGCGCGCAGCGGGCTGGCCCACTGGGAGCGGGCCCACTGGCGGCTGAGCCATCCGATGTTGCGGGAAGTCATCGTGGCGGACGGCCGCGCCGGCGGCGAGTGGGCGCGGACTTGCGGCGCTTGTGCCGACGCCATTCTCGCCGTGCCCGTCGACGCCGCCGACGCTGGCGCAGTGGCGGACCTGCTGGTCGAGGCTGGTCAACCCCGCCGGGCGAGTCCACATTACGAACGGCATGCCGAGTACCTGCGTCACACGGGGGACCTGACGGGATGTCGTACGGTCCTGGGGCGCTGGGAGACCGCCCTGGCCGGGGCGGAGGTGCCGGCGTACGACGCCCGATGGGGGCGGCTGTGGTGCCGACGCGCGGCGATGCTCTCACATACAGATGTGGCCGCAGGCCTGGTGCTCGCGCGCCGCGCCCTCGACTCCTGCCTGCGCCACAGCTGGGCTGAGATCGAGGCACTGTGCCGCCGCACCGTCGGGCTGCTCATTGGCAACCACGGCGATCTCGAGGCCGCGGTGGTGCAGCTGGCGCTGGCCGTGGAGGCGGCCGAGCGTTGCGACGACGAGGCGGACCTCGTCGCAACCGTTGTGCTGCACGCCGAGCTGCTGCGCCGCCTGAACCGTTGGGACGAGTCACTGGCGTTGTTTTCGCGTTGTGCGTCGATGTCGCTGCCGGATACGCCATCCAGAGCCAAGATGTTCGTGCTGGCAGCCAACGCTCTCGTCGACACAGGCGAGCGCAACCGGGCGCTGGCCTACCTCGATGAGGCAGATCGCATCCTGGCCAGGATGCCCGCCGAGCACATCCAACTTCAAGCGACGTTCACCCGCGGGGAGATTGCGCGCACCGAGCGACGGCTCGACGTCGCGGAGGTCGCCTACCGGCGGTGCCTTCAGGGCTTCGCGGAGCGTGGCGCCTCCCGCTGGGTGCTGGCCATGCGAATGAACCTGGCCTTGTGTAGCATTGCCCAGGGTCGCACGGAACCAGCCCGCGGCTGGCTCGCAGGGTGCGCGGACCACGTCAACGACACAGAGAGTTTGGCCCCCGCGCTCGCGTGCGTCTTCGCCGCCGCGAACCTGGGTCACGACGATGCGGCCATGAACCATTGGCGAGAACTCGGCCGGACCCTGAACGCGAACAAGCCGGGGCAAAACCCGGTTCTGAAGCAGATGTTGACGTGGGCGGCGGAGGACGCCGACCCTGCGACGGTGGCCGTTCTGGAAGACCTCGTGTGCATCATGTCGTAGCGCCCGCGCCCGTGGGTGGGTCGAGAAAGACCACCAGGCGTCGTGTAGCCACGCCAGTCGGAGCGACCTCCCGCTGCATCGTCGCCGCCTGCACCAACTCCTCGGCGGCCGCGGTAAGAGAGTGTCCTTCCCACAGCTCCACGGTCGCCGCCGCGGGCCCCGGGTTCCCACTCGCCGCGGCGTCCAGGCTCGACTGGAGCGACTGAAAAAACACGAGCGTCGCCGTCTCGAGCCGGTCATCCAGTGCGACGACACGACGGGCGGTGAACGTGGCGCCGGCCGGTGTGTCCACACGAGCCACGGCGCCCATCTCTTCAAGCATTGTGAGCGTCGCCTCGGTCACATCGGAGGGGTACCCCAGTTCGTCGGCCACTGTCTCCAGTGACACCGGACCACGGTTCTCGACCACGGCGTGCGCCATGCTCGTGAGGACGTCCATCGTGTCCAGGTCCGGCGCGGCATCGGGGGCCGCGATGTATCGCGTCGCCGCGCCCGTCCCCGTCCGGTAAATCAGCTCCGAGTCGGTGAGGTCGCGCAACACAGACCGCAGGACGGCCTCATCGTGGGTCGAGAATTTCCTCAGGATGTCGTCCTGCCGCGCCCGGCCTCGCTCCCGGATGAACCGCAACAGGTCCTGCCACAGGGTCCTCCCCGGCTCGAGCCCCGACTCCTCCAGTTTGCGCATCCGCGCATAGAAGGTGCGCGGAGTGATACCGAGCATGTCAGCGATGACCTTCTGTCGCAGCCCCTGCCGGGCCAACGCGTCCACGAGGTCCACAAAGAACTGGTCGAGCACCGTGCCCAGCGGGGTGCGACGGCCATCCAGCGTCGCCGCCACAGCGACCAGATTGGCGCACTGCCGGACCACCGTCCGGATCAACAATCTTGGCTTCATAGACCCCGTTGTACCACGCGAACCGCACGCTTCCGCACCAGGTAGTGACAGATTCTTCACCTCACAGCGGCGTCCGGCCCGCCTCAGTCTTGTGGGAGGAGGGCCTGGGCACTCACCACACGGAGATTCGAGATGAAGATGATCAAATTGTGCGCCGTACTTACCGCTGTCCTCGCCGTCACGGGGTGTGGCGAAGAGCCAGGCGAGCCACCGGAGTTTCCCAATGACACGCAAACCGTCGAGAACCCGATCTTCAACGGGGAGGCCTCCGCGCAGCTGGAGGTCGTCAGGCTCCGGATCGTGATCGGTCAGAGCCAGACGATTTGCTCAGGTACGGCGATCCGTCCCAACGTCGTGCTCACCGCTGCCCACTGCGTCGAGGGCGCGCAGCCCTCGGGGGTCACCGTAGACACGTTCCTTTTTGGTTCGCAGACCGCCACCGAGATCGTCATCCACCCCGACTACGACGCGGACGCTGCAGCGGTCTACAGCTTCCAGGGGCAAACGCCCGAGCTCTTCGCCGGCGTCACCCCCGATCTGGCGCTGGTCAGCGTCGCGAACACCATGGGTGTCGGCGTGGCACCCGTCCAGCCTCCCGCGCTTCAACCCGGACAGGTCCAGCACGTAGTGGGCTTTGGGCAGGATGAGCGAGGCAACTCCGGCCAACAGCTGCGGGGGCGCAGCGAGTTCCGCTACTACGCACCCGGGCTCGACGCGCAGGGTCAGTTTCGCTACGCCGATGGCATCCTGGTGACGCGCTCGTTCGTGGACCCGCAAGAAGGCGCGCAACACGCCTGCCCCGGCGACAGCGGCTCGCCCTTGCTGGCCGACGACGGCATCCTCCTGGGCGTGACCTCGAGCATCATCGTGACCCCGGGACAGGGCTGCGCGTCCAACTCTGCCACATCGTACGTGAACGTCGCGCCGCACCGCACCTGGATTCTGGGCCACGCCGACCGCATGGCGGACACCCTGCCCGCCACGCCAAACCGCAACCCCCACCACCCCTACGACGTAAACAACGACGGCTGCGTGTGCCCGCTCGACGCTCTGGTCGGCATCGCGGATCTGCGCTCCCACCGGGCCCGCTCCCTCGGCGGCTACCCCGACGTCCCCGTCGGACTCGGCCTCGACACCAACCAGGACGGCGCCCATACGCCCAACGACGTGCTGTTGACCATCAACTACCTCAACCGCGTGGGCGTGACCCGCGTGCCGTGGGGCGGCGTCCCCCAATTTGAGGGACCGGTGCTCGACATCGGTGTCATCACGGCCTACCAGTCCGGCGACGCGCAGCCAGCCCTGCGCGAGTTCGCCCCCCTCACCCGCGAGCTGGACAGCGCACGTGGCTTCCGCGCCCACTACGACTTTGGAAACTGGGGCGGGCGGAATGAGAAGTGGCTCCTCGGGGATGCGTGGTACTTCCTGACCCCGGACGGGAGGCTCTTCCGCTGGAATGGCACCCGCCTGCCCACCGGTGAGGTCGCAGGAGAACTGGTTGCGGCCGTCCTGCCGGACCACTACGCGGACCCCGAGCTGCTCGTGAACCCGCCGCTCGATCCGAGCGACGACCTCAGCGCCCTGGCGCGGGCCCTCGACTGCGACAACGGCTTCCGCTTCCTGGGCAGCTGGTACGAGGGCTATTGGGGCCGCGGCGAGAAGTGGTTCTACAGCACCACGGGCTGGCACCACATCTACCCCGACGGCACCGTCCACCACTACACCCGCGGCCCGGTCGCCACGCTCTCCGCGGAGTACCACGCCAATCCGTACCTGCTGGTGGACGCCTGCCAGTAAGCCTCTTCGACGCCGGCGGCGCGCACAGCGGTGGCACCCCCGGTCGGGCATTCTCCGGACCCTCGCCGCCCGACTCGCGCAGCCGGCAAACGCGGGAACACCGGGCCTGACCCGTACCAGCCCAGCGTCCATGGGGGACGGCCTTCAGGCGGTCCGCCCGCCCCGCCCGCGTCCCCAGACACACAGCGCAATCACGATGGCGAACAAGGGAACTGGGGTAGCGCCACGGCTGGTCACCGCCGTGGAGCAGCCCGCGCCCGGCGTTGAGATGACGCGGGCGGGGTCGTCGTTCGGGCTCGGCCTCGCGGGTCCCTCGTCGTAAGCCTCCACGAGGGTGACCTCAGCGGCCCCCGCCACGGGCGGCTCGAGGCTGGGGATGTGGCGCGACTCCCCTGGGATGTCTTCCTCGCCGTCCACATCGGCGTCCGTAATCCGGAAACTGTGTCCATGTAATTCAAAGCGCAGAGTGCGCGCCAGACTCAGCCGCTGGGGCGCCATCGCCGTCGCCCGCGCAAACGCGAAGTACCTCTCGCTGCCAAAGTGCAGTTCGAACTCGTCAGGCTCGTCCTCGCCAAGGACCGTGTCGGTGAACCGTCCGTGCAGCATGGGGAAGGTGCGATCCGCCTGGTACCGCATCCATGAGTCCACGCTCGTGTCCGCCGCGCCGCTGTTCTGGTACCCGTTGAGCGAAGACGAGGTGTCTACGGCAACCGACCCGGTGCTGTCGATGGGCACAGCCGAGTAGACCATCCGGGCGTTGCCGTCCTCGTCCTGGACGAAGTTTGTGAACTCGGTCACCACCCCAAAGCGCTCGGCCACCCGGCGTGTCTCCTCCACGAGCGCCGGGTCCTGGTCCCCGAGACGAACCTGCTGAAGCAGCGTGCCGACGTGGCGCGTGGCCCAGATTCTGGGCACATGAGAGTTCTGGGTGGCGTACGCCGGGAGTGAGACCCGGTAGCGCACCACACTGTCAGCACCGCCACTGACACCGCGCACAACGACCTCCGCCTCACCCGGGTTCTCGTAGCGGCCGACAACCGCCGTGGTCTGGCCGGCAAAGAGGTCGGGGAGCGTCGCCGGGTACGGGTCCAGCGCGCCAAAGGACCCCATTTCGAGGGCCGGGTTGGCCAAAACCGGCGAGGCGATCTGGGCAAAGAAACTCTCCACCACATCCGCGACCGACTGCCCCGGCCTGATGTAGAGGGAGGCGCCCGCGGACTCCATCGACAAGCGGTCCAGCAGCACGGTGTTCACGTCGTCCCCGATGCCAAATGTGAAGATGCGCGCGCCGAGCTCGTTGCGCAGGCTGGCCATGGCCACGATGGCGTCCGTGTCGGTCACACCCTCGGTGGGGAGCCCGTCGGTGAGGAGCACGAGATAGCGCGGCCGCCCCGTCCCCAACACAAACGCGTCGAGCCCCGCGACCAGCCCACCGTGCAGGTTGGTGCCCCCGTCGGCGCTGAGGTCTTCCAGGAACGCCAGCGCCTCCTCGAGCCGCTCCGGACTGGCCTGCACCGCCTTTTCCGTAAACGCCTCGACGCGGGTGTCGAACCACACAAACGCAAAGGAGTCCTGGGGCCGAAGCTTGGAGACGACACTCGCAATCGCCGCGCGCGCCTGCTCCAATTTCTCCCCGCGCATACTCCCGGACCGGTCCAGGACGAACACAATGTCACGGGGCTCCACGGCGGTGTCGCGCAGCGACTCCGACGGGGTCAGCAACGCCATGAAGTAGCCCCCCTCCTCCTCCAGCTGTCGAAAGGGCAGGATGTCCACGTGGATCGGCTCGTCGCCTGTCGAGGTCAAAAGGATCATGTCATTGCTGGTGCAGTTCTGATGGCCAGCGTAGCTCCCGGTCGCCGCAAACGTGCCGGTTCGACTCACCGACAAGTTGTGAAACGGCGAGTAGAGCGCCCGCAAAGGGCTGGCGCTCAGCGCGGAAACCTGTGCGGAGACCCGCTGTACGGGCTGGTTGTGCCAGTCGATGGGGATGGACGACGCGCGCATCGTATCCCAGGGCTGTGACGGCTCCATCACGGTGAAGGCGACGGCGACGGTCTTGCCGCCAGCCGGGAGCAGGATCTCCACCGGATCCGAGACAAACAGCGCCCCGCCAAAGCCCCGGTGCGGCCCCGGCTCGCCCACGTCGACCACCACCTGCTGACGAAGCGCGTCGGCCTCGTCTCCCTTCAGCACCCGACCCCCAAGCGGCTGACCATCCACGCTCAGCTGCTCGACCACGGCCTCAGGATGGGACAGCGTCCGATAGAACACGACCATCGCACTGCGGTCTGTGGGCGAGCCCGACTTCAGGAAGTAGGTGCGCGCCTCCTGGACCCGGGCGCCGTCGTCGGTGAGGGCAGCGTCGATGTCGAGAACCAGGAGGGGCGACAACGCGCCGTTGGACTCGCCGTCGAGAACAAACGTCAGCCCCGTCGCCGAAACCGGGCCCGCATGGGCCATGAACACCGCACCGACCGACACACCCCACAAGATGAACTTGCGCATTGAGACCTCCCGCGGTCCCGGCGGGGACCGGCGTAGCTTGGTTACCTTGCCGTCAGGCAGCCAATGTAGGCCCGTGTCGGAATATACTCAATCAATCTTTTCTTGATGACACAATGTCGCCACCGGACACAATGGGTGCAACGAACGTCCTTGCCCCGGTTGCCACTCTCTCTCGGAACGGTGTGCTGCGGCAGTCCATCGACATGAGAGCGCCCGCGGGAGCGCAGGCCCCCACGGATTGCCCGAGGTGTGAACATTGCCCGCGGCGGCGCCGCACGCTATGTTTGCGTCTCTACGCAAGAGGAATCCTATGGGGCACGGTAGACCGACAGTCGACGGTGATCGGAGTCGAGGAAGCATCCTGGGCGGCGTCGCTGCTGGCGCGGCGCTGGGCGGAGCCGCCGCCCGCGTCGGGGCCCGGGCCGCTCGGGCCCAGAGCGCCGAGGTGAATGCGGGTGTCGCCGCACCCATCACCTACAGCGTGCCACCGGTGGTTGCGGTAGCCCGCATCGCCGATCCCGTCGCGCGCAACCAGGCCATCAACCAGAGTTACCACGCGTTCGACACCGCAATGACCGCGTATATGGGCGATCCCCTGGTCGCCAATTGGACCACGTTCGGTCAGCACGCGTCGCGCGAGGCTGGCACCCAGATCAACAACCTCAAAGCCGGCCTCATCGTCCTGCGGGACAGCCTGACCATCCTCAACGGGATCGCCCAGCCGACCAACCCCGTGGCCGCCTACCGAGCGGCCAAGGCACTCCTGCCGACCCTGCGGCGCATTGTCGGCCTGCTCGGCGAGGAGGGCCTGCTCAAGCAGTCCATGCAGCTGGCGCTTTCCAAGGCCGGCATCACCGAGGCGATGATCACCTCGGCGATCGAAGCCGTGGAGCAAGCGGCCACGTTCCAATGGACGGACCTGATACCTGGCGCCCAGGTCGCGGAGGCCGCCTCTGTGGCGTACCACGCGCTGAACCTCGGCGCGCGCCTGGCCCTCGCCGTACCTGCCATCATCACCGCGGTGGAGCGGGTCTACGGGAATATGGTGCAGGGAAACAAGGAGATCTACGAGAACATCGCGCCCGCGTACCGGACCTTCCTCACCGCGGGGCTCCAGAATCCCGACACCGGCGCTGTAGGCGGCCAGCGCTATGCGGGGGACTCCGGCGGATACGTCGCTGCGGCGTTTGGAAAATACGAGGAGGTCCGCAGGCTGCGCAACGAGATTGAGGCGCTGCCGGCGGGCGATGCCCAGCGGGCTACGCTCACCACGCAGCGCCGGGCGCTGGCCCACGAGGCCAACCTCCTCATCGGCTACCAGGAGCAGCTCGTCATCCTTCAGCCCATCTTCGACACCATGCAGGAGGAGCTCGCGGCCATGAGCGGGACGATGGTGCTCCACGATCCCAACGGCGCCCACGCGCTGATCGGCAATTGGGGCGACTTCTACACCCGGATGGGCATCGATGCGTCCCAGGCACCGGACGACCCGACCACCGTGCGGCCGGGCTCGCTGCCGCCGCTGCGCGGACGCGGTGACCGGCGGAGCAGAGGCACCATCGCCGAGTATTTCGAGGGTGGCCTCGACAGCCGCCGCATCCACAACGCGCCGCCGCGAATCTCGAACCACTGACCTTGACGACACCGTACCAGGACTCGCTGGACCACACCCGAGACGCGCTCGGCCTGGTGTACTTGCTCGTCCGTCGTTACGTAGGCCGCTACGGGCACCGCATGCTGCAGGCGGACGGGCGGCTGAGCAACCTCTACGTGAGCCTCAACGAGGGCCAGCAGCTGCTCCGCGGGGAGCCGGACGCCGCATTGGCGACACGCCTGTCGCCGGTCGAGCACTGGCCCGACGCGGCGAGCGTGGAGACCGACATCCTGGCGTGGCGCGGCCACTGCGAGCAGCGCATGCTGGCCTCCATGGTCATGGATCCACCGCCGGCGCCGGCCCTGGAAGAGTTCCGGGGGCTGTTCCGGCTCAGCGAAGCGGAGCTCACGCTGCTCGTCGCTGCTGCGGGCCCGGCGCTGTCTGTGGATCTCGCGCGTCTCTACGGCTTCGCCTGGGCCGATTTCGCGGTCAAGACGCCCACGGTAGGCTTCCTCGCCGAGCTGGTAGCCGACGACGCCGACGACATCTGGAAGCTCGCCGAAGCGTTCACCCCTTCGTCCCCTCTCGTGCGGCATTGTCTGGTCACGCTGGGGGAGGGGCCCACCCGGCTGGCGTCGCCCGTGAACGTGCCGGAGGCCGTAGTGGCCATGCTCCGCGGCGCGGCGCGACCGCTGGAGGAGATCCTGGGTGACGTCTGTGCCGTGCACGAAGCGTCCAAAGCGCTGGCCCGTGACGCGCTGACCCTCTCGGACGGGACGGTTCGCCGCCTCGAGCAAGCGCTGAGGCGGTGTTTGGGCCATCGCTCCCGTGGGACCGCAGGACTGGCGCTGCTGGGCGTCCCTGCGGTGGGCCGGCGCTCCGCGATGCGCTCGTTGGCCGCGGAGCTCGGCCTGGGCCTGCTGGAGGTTGATCTGGCGGCCCTGTTGAGGCGGCACAGCGACAGCCTGGACGTCGTGCTGGGCGCGATCGGGCGAGAAGCGACCCTGAGGCGCTGCGCCGTGCTCCTGCGGGGAGACAGCTTGTGGGAGGACGCCGACGACGACGCCCACGAGCTCGCCCGCCGCCTGGCGACGCGGTGGACCGACCTGGGCCCCCTCACCGCCCTGACAGCCCGCAGGCTCGGAGGGCCGCTCCTGCACCTGGAGGAGCTCGTGAGCGTGGTCGCCTTTGGGCCCGTGTCCGGCGATCAGCAACGGGAAGTCTGGGCCGCCACGCTGGAGGCCCGAGGCCGCCCGGTTTCGCCAGACCTCACCGACGCGCTCGTCGCCGCGCTGGAGGCGCCGCCGGGGGCCATCGTCAACGCGGTGGATGCCGCCCACCGGGACAGGGTTGCGCTGGGCGATTCTACGGGGCCCCTGACCCAGAACGTCATCCTCAGTGCCTATGGCGTGCGCGCCGCCCACCGGCTGCACGAGATCGCTGAGCCCTTCCAGACCACCGCGGACTGGGCCGACCTCGTGCTCCCGCCGGAGACCACGGCGGTGTTGGAGGAGATCCTGGTTCACAGCCGACAGCGCGACCGGGTCTTTGGGGAGTGGGGCTTCAAGCGCAAGATGTCCTACGGGCGCGGCTTGTCCTGCCTGTTCGCCGGTCCCCCCGGCACGGGCAAGACGATGGCCGCGGGGCTCATCGCCCAAATGCTCCAGCGCCCGTCCTTCCGCATCGATCTGTCCCGTGTGATGAGCAAATGGGTGGGCGAGACGGAGAAGAACCTCGCCAAGGTGTTTGACGAGGCCGAGCGCAGCCACGTCATCCTCCTGTTCGACGAAGCCGACAGCTTGTTTGGCAGCCGAACCGAAGTGAAGAGCGCAAACGACCGCTACGCCAACCTCGAGGTGAACTACCTCCTCCAGCGCATGGAGGCCTACGACGGCATCACGGTGCTCACAACCAACTTCGACAAAGGCATCGACGAGGCGTTCCGGCGCCGCATCCGCTTCCGTGTGACGTTCCCCTTCCCCGACGCGGAGGCCCGCGAGCGATTGTGGGCATCCATGCTCCCCGCGGAGGCTCCGGTGGAGCCGGGAATCAGCTTTACCAAGCTGGCCAATCGGTATGAGATCTCCGGCGGAAGCATCAAGAACGCCGTGCTGCGCGCGGCGTTCCTGGCGGCGCAGGACGAGGTGCCCATCGGTTTGGAGCACATGGAGCAGGCCGCCGTGATGGAGGCCAGGGAGATGGGGCTGCTGGTGCGCGATGGCGAGGGCCGTTGAGCTCGCGGGCGCCGCCGTGCTCGTGGGAGCGGTGGCACTCGGCGCGATCATCGTCTGTGCCGCGGTGGTGATCCTCGCGTTTGGCGCAGCAGGAGAGGGAGAGACCTTGGATTTCCGGAAGACAGGCTCGATCACAAGCGACTGGGTCGCGCAGAACCAGGGGGTGAAGCCCGGTGTCGTCGGGCCGCGGGTACTGGCGGCGCTCCCCTGGGGCGACGGACTGGCGGTGATCGTAGACGTCGAAGCCCGCAAGTTTCTCGCGACGCGAGACGGCACCGTGCAGCGCTCGGTAGAGGTGTGCGACACGGCGGCCACCATTTCAGGCGAAGCACGCCTGGCCGTGAGCTGCGGCGCTGCGGGTTCTGGCGGACGCCAGGTGGAATTCTGGGACGCCGTATCCCTTACGCATGACCGGACGGTCGCGCTGACACTGGCCAACGAGGAGTCCGGGCCTCCCGCGCGGCTCACCAACGCCGTGGTGGCCCCCAGCCTCGACCTGGCCGCATGCGCACCCCAGGGGGGCATGGTAGAGATTTTCGACCTCGCCGACGGACAGCGTCTGCACACGCTGCAGACGGGCACCGAGAGCCACGTAGACAGCCTGGCCTTCTCCGCCGACTCCACCCAACTGGCCGCGGGCCACGGTGACGGCAGCGTGACCGTCTTCGCCCTGGACGGCGGCCACCGCCGCCGCCTCCTCCCCCCACGCGAGGAGTCAGGCACCACCGTGACCTTCTCGCCCGACGGCACCCACATCGCCGCCGCCACCTTCTGGGGCGGCTTCTGCCTGTGGCAGGCCGACGGCTCCGTGGTGACGTGTGACGCCGGCCCTGAAGGCCGCTACGGCCACTACGACGCCACGTTCTCCGCGGACGGACGGGTGCTGCAAATCCGGGGCGGGGAGCTCATCCTCCGGGATCACACAGGCGTCGTGACAGGCCACGCCTTCGGAGCCAAGGGCGCAGATCGCCCCGGCCTACCGATCGGCCTGCTCGGCGGCGTGCAAGCCGTGTCCACCAAGGACGCGGAGCTCGTCGTGATCGACGCCGCGGCTCGTCAAGCCACCCGCCTGCGCCCGGCCGACTGAGAGGCGCGACCGGTCAGCGCGACCGGAGGGCCCAGCCCATCTGATCGTTGTCGTCCACATCGCCGCCCAGCAACATCAGGTGGTACAGCCCGTCCCCGCGGGTGCTCGTACAGCGCTGGTTGTTGGCGTCTCCGCCCGGCTGTGACGGGCAGGGCCCCCAAGTCGCGCTGCCGTCAGCGGGGCCGCGGTTATTGTCGGCCCAACCCACAAAAACTTCGGCAGAGGCCTGCAGCGCACGGGCGCGGTCAGGGTCGTTGTCGTCACGACAGATCCACGCCACACCGATCTGGTCGTTGTCGTCCACGTCTCCGCTGAGCCGGATGGCGCGAAAGCGCCCATCGAACCCGCCCGACGTGCAGCGCAGCCGCCCGTCGTCTCCGGACGCCGCGGGCGGGCAGTCCCCCCAGGTGGGGCTGTTGTCCACGCCCCGCCTGTTGTCGGCGTGACCGAGGTAGAGTGTGCAGTGGCTTTGAACGTAGCCGGCGAGCGGCGGGTTGCCAGGGTCGTCGCAGAGAAGCGAGGTGCCGACTTCGTCGTCGTCATTGACGTCGCCCGGAAGCTGGAGCCGCGCAAAGCGCCCGTCGCGGCGGGTGCCCACGCAGCGGACATCGCCCGTCTGGCCCCTGTCTCCGGCGGGGCACACGCCCCAGGTGGGGCTTGCGCCGCCGGGTCCGCGTCCCTTGTCAGCCCAGCCTACAAAGAGTCGACACCGGCTCTGGATCCAGGTTCCGCAGACCCTGTCCTCGTCCACATCTTCGTCGCAGTCATTGTCCTCGCCGTCGCAAACCTCGGTGGGTTCTGGCCCGCACCCTCCGCACCGATTGGAGACGCCGTCGTCGGGGATGCCGTCGCAGTCGTTGTCCTCGCCGTCGCAGACTTCCACGCCGCCGTTGCTCGGCGTGCACCCATGCTCGCAGCCGTTGTCCGCCTCCCCGTCGAGATCCTGGTAGCCTTCGGCGCACTCGCCCACAACGCAACCGCCGTCTACGCAGGCAACGAGCCGCTGGGTCGGGGCCGTACACTCGTTGCCGCAACCGCCGCAATTCAGTGTGTCCCGGTCCAGCGCGGTCTCCTCGTCCACGACGCCGTCGCAATCGTTATCGAGACCGTCACAGACCTCCAATGCCCCACCATGAATCTCGGGGTTCTCCTCGTCGCAGTCCGCCCCGAGACACGTGGGACCCACGCCGTACCAATCCCCGTCGGGATCGTTACAACCGGCCCGCGCATCGGCCTCTGCCAGGTCCTGGAGTTCCTCACCCACGTCCAGATCGCCGCCGTCTGCAGCGGCGTCTCCGGCTGTGTCCGCAACTGCGTCGTCGGCTCCGTCGATTTCCACGTCCGCCTCGTACGGCGTACATGCGCCGTCCACGCAGCGTGCGTTGCAGTCATCGTCCGTGACACACGAAGCACGGTCGCCCCCCACGGGTCCGCCTTTAGCACACCCCGCCACGAGCAAGAGCAGTACCCAGAACCTCGACATTCAGGCCTCCCAACGACCCACAGTCTAGCAGAGACTCAGGTTTGCGACCCAGTGGCGTTTCACCGTGACCGCCAGCGCACACCGGGTGTGGCAACTGCATCATCCGGATGAGTTAATAACACCGTCAATGCCTGTCCGAGCTGGCGTCTGGACGCTGGCGACCGAGCCACGGTCCCGACTGATAGGCACTGGTCCGAAAAGTGGGGTCCATTTCTTGGAAACCCAGCGTCTACGCAACCCGAGGCCTGCCGGACGGATACGGCATTGCGCAACGCGTGGGGCCCCAGGTCCTGCGGCGGAGCCTGAACGCCTCGCTGCGCCGCGCTGGCGTGGACGCGGGCACCGTGCGGGCCATCATTGGGCACACGACCGAGGCCATGTCGAGCCTGTACGATCACGTGCATCTGCACGAGAAGCGGGACGCGATTCAGGCGGTGATGGGGAGCGATGTGGCAACAAGGTGTGGCAACACGGCTCTGGCGGCGACAGCCACCAGGCGGTGAAGCTCGACAGTGACGGAGTGGAGGATACCGGGCTCGAACCGGTGACCTACGGCTTGCAAATTGCCCTTTTGGCGGGTTAGGAGCGGCGCCGGCACCGTATTGGTGGGCGTCGAAAGGACACAACGGCCCTCGGGTGGACTGCGCAACCCTCCTGTCCCGGGACCCCCTGTCGAAAGCACCCAATCTGGGTGTCTGGTTGGCAGGCTTGCGCAAAACTAAACCAAAGGTTTATCTATAGCGGCGGCCAGGGGACTTCCCGGGTCAAGCTCAGAGCGCCCATGACCGAGAAGCTCGTGCCATCATCCGACGCCCTCGTCCAGGAGCTACGTTCCCTCATCGGGGCAACCCGCGGTCGCGTCGCGCAGACCGTGAACAGCGAGCTTGTCGCCCTCTACTGGCAGGTCGGCAAGCGTCTGCGCGAGGAGATCCTCCGGGACGAGCGCGCCGCCTACGGGGAGCAGGTCGTCG
>CALBXO010000773.1 GCA_937890335.1 uncultured Pseudomonadota bacterium
AGGCCACCCGGACCCTGATCCTGAACCTGACCGGAGGCGTTCGATCCAGCGCGGTTTTTCACGCGAGCGGCGACAAAGCGCTCAACCCGTGGGGCCTTCTTGAGAACCGTGGCGGCCTCCGGCTCGGTGCTGTGCTGGGCGACGCCATCTCGGACCCGCGGCTGTCTCCCTCGGGACGACCGGAGACACCCGTGGGCGATGCCTCCTACACGCCGGAGGGCTGGGATGGGCTGACGATGCCGCGGATCCACGAGATGTCCGACCGGTTCAGCGTGCTCGGCACCTGGAACGAAGGCCGGGGTGACCACGTCACCTCCCAGATCGAGGAGTCCACCGGTGGCTCGCGGGCCGACCCGGGCCTGTTGACGCGCGTCAACATGGCGCTGTCGAGTGTCGAGGAGCCGGCGGTGCCGCCGTTCTCCGTCAACGGGTCGGTGGGTGTGTTCTTCTCCGGCGCGCCCGGCGCCACCGTGCGCCACGCGCCAGTGGAGATCGCCACACCGTACGAACTGCCGGGCAACGCCCTGACACCGGGCAGCCTGCTGGATCGCGTCGGTGGGCGTTGGAACCAGAACGACACCATGCACGCGCGGCTCGACCAGACGCGCATTGCGCGGACGCGCGGTCAGGCCCAGGTGCTGGCGCAGGCCCACGCCGCGACGCGCCGCAACCACAGGCGCCTCGGGTCCCAGTTGGGGCAGGCATGGGTGGACCCAGGCAACGCGGATGCGAGTTTTGGAAACGCGCGCCTCGGCGACCGCACTGTGCCGCTGACCAACGCGATGTTGGCCACCGTATTCCAGGCGCCGCTGTCCGACCCAGCGGTGGGGCAGTACGGTGACGACTACCTCTATGACGCCGCGAATCTGGCGTTTGCGGTCCGGCTGCTCCAGCTCGGTGCGCCCATGGTGGTGGTCGAGCTCGGCCAGTTTGACCAGCACGCGGAGGAGCGGCAGCGGGGACCGGCGCGCTACCGCACACTGGCGCGGTATTGGTCGGCCCTCGAGTGGCTTCTGGGCCGCATGGAGGAGCCCACGGACGCGCGCCAGTCCATGCTGGACCGGACTCTGGTCATGACCACAAGTGAGTTTGGCCGCGACCCGGGCAACGCCGCCACAGGGTTCAACGACGGCGACGGTACGGACCATGGTACCCACGCGAGCTGCTTCTACCTCGGCCACGCCGTGATGGGCGCAGGTGTCACGGGCGGCCGCGTGCTCGGCGGCGTGGAGACCAACGGCGCCGCGGCCTTCAACGCAAGGCAGCAGGCCGACCGATACGGCACGCGAGACCTGATGGCGACCGTCCTCTACGCGTTGGGACTCGACCATAAATCAGAGGCCTGGGGCTTCCCTTTCGGAGCGTCCCCCATCACGGGGTTGTGGGGATGAGCATGCGAGCGACCCCATTGCGTCCATTCGGACCTGCTCCTGAGAGGCTGGCAGTGTGCGCGCCCCTCGCGTTGGCCTTGTTCCTCTTCGTCGGGTGCGATGGGAGCGATCCCGAGGCGATGACGCCCGTCGCGCCGACGGGGATCGCGGCGGCGTACCCCAACCTGGATGCCCTCTTCGACGGCGACCAGGGGATGTATGCCGGCTGCGGACCCAACGACGGCGTGTGCCACAACGCCAACCGCTTCCCCAATCTCAGCTCCGTGGGCGCGGTGACGGAGGTCATCGGAGTGGGGTGCAACCACCTGCGCGAGACGCGCGGTGAGGTCCACGACTGGTGCGAGGTTGGCGGTGACTTCCTGCGCGTGGACGACACGAGCCTGGAGCTGCTGGCCATCACCGCGCTGCCCGAGGGTGGAGGCTGGACGGTGGCTGTGCGGGGGGACCTGCCCGAGGACTTTGACTATGTCGCCATCGAGCGCCTGGTCGCCGGGGAGGATGGCGCGTACGTCGCGATGTACGAGGACTTGAGCGAGCGATTGGTGGTCGAAAACCAGGGCAGCGGGGTGGTCAGCATCACCCTTCCTGACGTGGCGGAGGGCGAGGTCGACCCGGACCTGGTGCTCCTGGTGGACGCGTTCGGCCATGCTGGATTGCCGGGAGACCCCAGCTCGATTCAGCTGGCGGATTCGAACGGCAATGGAGTCGAGGGCGGCGCGCTCGGCAAAGCGCTCATCGTGCCCGGCCACCCCGAGGACAGCTACCTCATCCGCCGCCTCACGGACCCGTCGTTCGGCACCTTGATGCCGCTGGCCAACTGCTGCCATTGGTCCAAAGAGTCGCTGCGCGCCCTCTGGTGCTGGATTGCGGGGCTGGACCCGGACGGCAGCAACGCGCGGGAGCCCATCGACTACGCAACCTGCCCGGACGGGCCGGTGGAGTCGGTGGTGTACCCGGAGCCTGGCCCCGAATGTGAGCAGAGCGGGCTGTGTCCGGTCATGACCGAACAGATGCTCAACCGCAACTGAGAGGCTGTTGACAGATTCCCCCGTCGCCTCCTCTGACCCGTCAGGTGCCGAAGACGGAGCGGAGCCGCGCCACGGCGTCCACGATCTGCTCTGGGGGTACCGCGGTGAAGCTCAGCCGCAGATGATTGGGAAAGTCACGGCCCGAGGCGGAGCCCGGTGTCAGAGTGACGCCGGCGTCGCGGCATCGATCCAGCAGCTCTGCCATTCCGCCTTCGCCGAGCCATTGCTCCGCGTCAAAGAAGAGGAAAGTGCCGCCGTCCGGGGCGTCGATTCCCAGCCCGTGGGCGGCGATCTGGCAGGCCTCGGCGTAGACGCCGCGGCATCCGTCCAGCCACTCGTCGCCGTGGTCGAGCGCCGCCGCGGCCGACATTTGCATCGGGCGGGCGGCGCAGTAGGCGTGGAAGGTCTGCATGGCGCGGATGGCCTGCATCGCGTCGCGCGGGCCATGGACCCAGCCCACGCGCGCGCCAGCCATGGCGTAGGCTTTGGAGAGGCTGTGCCCCACGACGGTCCGGCCGGCAAAGTCTGGCCGCGCCCATAGGGAGGGGGGTTCGGCGCCGTAGTACAGGTCCTCGTAGACCTCATCGCAGAAGATCCAAAGGTGGTGTCGCGCGGCGACCCGCGCGACGGCCGCCGCCTGTTTGTCGTTGAGCACCGCTCCGGTAGGGTTGCACGGCGAGTTGACGTAGATGGCGCTGGTGCGGGGTGTGACGGCGGCTTCGAGGACCGCCTCCACGTCGAAGGTGGGGTCGGCCAGCCGGTGCATCATCGGTACTTCGACGGGCGCCGCGCCGACACTGTTGATCACACCCTTGATGAGCGGCCAATACGGCGACGGAAGCAGCACCTCCTCGCCCGGCGCGAGCAGCGCCCGGCACATGATCGCCATTGCGCCCGTGCACCCCGGCGTCACCTGGATGTCCTCGCGCTCGACGACGGCGCTGGGCGTGCGCCGCGCCAGTTTACGGCCAATGGCGTCGAGCAGCTCCGGGACGCCCTGGACGGGGGCGTACCGGTGGATGCCGGGCGTCTGCGCGCAGGACAGGGCGTCCACCTGGGCGGCGGCGACCGGTTCGAGCCAGGTGTCCCCGATGTGCAGCTTGTAGGGTACGTCCGTGGCCTGTACGGCGCTCTTGCGCGACGCGCTGAAGACGTACGCAGTGAGGCTGCGGGTGATGGGGGAGGTGCTCGGGTGTCTTGGCATGGGCTGCGTTTCCAGGCTCGGTGTGAGTGGGTCCGGCTCGTTCAGAGGCGGTCAAAAACCTCGTTCGCCGCGCGCTCGCCGGCCTCCACGGCGCCGTCCATGAACCCCACGGAGACCTTGGCTGTCTCGGTGCCGGCCCAATGAAGGCGACCAAAGGGAGTGCGCAGGGCTGAACCCACGGTGGACATCGTCCCCGTGGGCATCATTCCCACGGGGCAGCCGTGCGTCCACGGGTCCACATTCCAGTCTTTTTCCAAGACGGCGCTGGGCTTGGGCGCGCCCGGCCCGAAGACCTCGTGGAGGTGTTTCTCTACGCGCGCGATCCGCTCCTGGCGCGGCATCTCACTGTGCGTGCGGCCCAATTGGCCGTTGGTGAAAGCCATCAGCGTCGGCGGTCCGCCGGGGTTTGTGACGTCAAAGCACAGATGCACGGGGCCGTTGTCGGAGAGGAACTCACCGCATAGTCCGTTGTCGCGCCAGAAGGGGCGTTCGTACTGGAGCAGAGTCTTGATGCTTGAGCCCATGGGCATGCGCTGCATCAATTGGTCGCGGCGCATGGGCAATTGCGGGGCGTAGTGCATGCGCGCGGCCATGTGCGGCGGGAGGGCGACGATGCAGCGCGCGGCGCGCATTCTGCCCGCGTCCAGCTCCACGTCGATGCCTGCCTCATCCTGGGAGATGCGGCGCACGGGTGAGTTGAGCAGGACCCGGTCACCGAGGGCCTCCGCCAGCCGTTTGCTGATGGACTGGGCGCCGCCAAGGATCCGGTCTTGCTGGAAACCGCCCTTGACCTCGGCGACGGTGTTGAGGCCGCCGCCGGACCGCAGGTACCACATGAAATACAGGAGGCTGACCTCACTGGGCTCACAGCTCAGGATGCTGCGGACGGCGATGTCGATGAGGCCGCGGGCCTTGGCGGTGTGGATGTGGCGCTGCTTCCAGCCCTCCATGCTCATCGCGTCCCACTCGGCCGCGCGTTTGGCGGTCCACGGCTCGTCAATGGAGACGCGTTTGCCGCGGCTCTCGAGCAGGCGTGTGGCGGTCTCGATCTGGAGGAGCCCGAGGAGCGGAATACTGGGTATGGTGCCGTCGTAGCGCGACAGATCCCCGCGGATCTGGAGCAGGCGCTTGCGGTCCAGCGGCTGCGGTGTCGTGTGCAGGTCCAGGTCGCGCAGCACCCGATGGATGTGGGATTGCGTGGGCCCCACCCAAGTCCCGCCGAGGTCGACGACGTCGTCGCCGAGGGGCTGTGACCACGTTCGGCCCCCCACGCGGTCCCGCGCCTCGAGCACCAATACGTCCACATCGTGTTGGGCGAGCCACGTCGCCGCACACAGGCCGGAGATGCCGGCTCCCACCACGATCACATCTGCTTTGTGCGTCCCTGCCATCGCGCCATGGTACTCGCCGCGGCGGCGTGTGCACAGGCGGATCCGCGCGAAGTGGCGTTGTGCCCTTGCCGGAGGAGAGGCCGTGTGGAAGATTCCGTGCCCATGAGCGCCATCGTCACACTGTCAGACGTGAAGAAGGACTACCCCCTGGGCAAGCTCACCGTGCGTGCGCTCAAGGGGATTGACCTCACCATCTCCACCGGCGAGTTCACGACCATCGCCGGGCCATCCGGCAGCGGGAAGACCACGCTGCTCAACCTCGTAGGGTGCGTCGATGTCGCGACCGAAGGCGTTGTCACGGTCGCAGGCCAGGAGACCGGCAAGCTCAGTGACCGGGAGCTGACCAAGCTGAGGCTGCACAAGCTGGGGTTCATCTTCCAGAGCTTCAACCTGATCCCCGTGCTGGACATGTTCCAGAATGTGGAGTTTCCGCTGCTGCTTCAGGGCGGCATGACCAAGGCCGAGCGGCACAAGCGCGTGCGTGACATCGTGGATCGCGTGGGCCTGACCGACCAGCTGCGGCAACGTCCCAACGAGCTCAGTGGCGGGCAGCGGCAGCGCGTCGCCATCGCGCGGGCGCTGGTGACCAAGCCGCAGATTGTGCTCGCGGACGAGCCTACGGCCAACCTGGACTCGGCCACAGGCTCCAGCATCATCGACCTGATGAAGGAGATGAACGAGCAGGATCAGACCACGTTCATCTTCTCCACGCACGACCCGCATGTCATGGAGCGCGCCGGACGGATTGTGAAGCTCGTGGACGGGCTGGTGGTCGCCGGATGATCGGGACCTTCCGCGTGCTGGTGTTGATGTCTCTGCGGAACATCTTCAGCCACAAGGTCAAGACGCTCATCGTCGGCGCCATCATGGCGTTCGGCACCTTCTTGCTGGTGCTTGGAACGTCGATTCTGGACTCCATCGAGGCGTCCATGGCGCAGTCTATCGTGTCGAGCCTGGCGGGCCACCTGCAGGTGTACGACGGGCGCGCCAAGGACCCATTGGCGCTGTTTGGGGGCCTGAGTTTTGGCTCGGAGGACATCGGCGAGATTCCCGATTACTCGAAGGTGCGCGCGGAGCTTGCGGCGATCCCCAACGTGCGCGCCACCGTGCCCATGGGCCTGAACGTCTCCGTGGTGAACGCCACCGGGGACATGGACCGGGAGCTGGAGCTGCTGCGCGCGGCCGTGGGCCGTGGCGACAAAGTGGCGATGGCGCAGTCCGAGCTGCGCATTCGGCACATCGTCGGGTTGCTCAAGGCGGAGACCGAGCGCAATGCGGTCATCGGGCGCGACAAGGCTGACCTGGACGAGAAGTCGGCGCTGCTCGACCGCGCGCTGACCGATGCCTTCTGGGCACAGCTGCGGGCCGAGCCGACGTTGAACCTCCAGTGGCTGGACACCAAGATTGCCCCGCTGGCGCCCGAGGGCCGGATTCTCTACATGCGGCTGCTCGGCACCGACCTGCCGCTGTTCGCCAGGACGTTCGACCGCTTTGAGATCTCCGAGGGGACGATGGTCCCCGAAGGGGAGCGGGGGATCCTGCTCAGTCGCAGTTTTTTTGAGAAGCAGGCCAAGGACAAGGCGGCGCGCGATCTGGACAAGATCCACGAGTCGGTCGTCGTCAAAGGACGCTCGATCGACAAAGAAAAAGCCCTTCAGGACGAGGTCGCCCGGCTCAAGCGTCAGGCGACTTCACTTGCGGGTCGGGTCCGTCCCGAGAGCTACGCGGAGGTGGAGTCGGCGCTTCGGACGCGGTTGGGCGCGGAGGACTCCGTGCAGCTGCCGGCGCTCGTGGAGCAGCTGTTCACCCTCAATGACGCAAACCTCAGGGCACAACACGATCTGTTCTACGAGGTCGTGGCACCGCAGATGGAGCAGCTGTACGCGGTTGCGATCGGCGATGTGCTGACGCTGCGGGCGGTCTCAAAGACGGGCTATTTCAACGCCGTCAACGTCAAGATCCACGGCATCTACTCCTTCAAGGGGCTCGAGAAGAGTGACCTCGCAGGCGCGGTCAACGTACTCGATCTCATCACCTTCCGTGAGCTGTACGGCCAATTCACGGAGGCGCAGCAGAAGGAGATGGCGGCCATTCGCGAGGACGTGGGCCTTGAGGTGGTCAAGAAGGAGAACGTGGAGGACGCGCTCTTTGGCGGCGACGACAGCCTTATCGTTGCCGACACCGACGAGGGCGGGTTTGACGAGTTTGAGGGCAACACTCTCGGGGACACGGGCGGCGACAAGAAGGCCCAGGTCGCGTTCCCGCCGTTTACCCAGGCGCAGGTGGATGAGGGGCTCGTCCTCAACATCGCAGTTCTCCTCGACGACGACACGAAGATTGGCGAGACGCAGGCTGCCATCGCCGCCATGTCCGAGGACAAGGGCCTCAATCTCAACGTCGTGGATTGGCGGACGGCGGCCGGGATCGTGGGGCAGTTCATGATCGTGACGCGCGCCGTGCTCTGGATCGCCATCTTCATCATCTTTCTGGTCGCGCTGGTCATCATCAACAACTCCATGGTCATGGCGACGATGGAGCGCACGGGCGAGGTTGGCACCATGCGGGCCATCGGCGCGCAGCGGCGCTTTGTGCTCACGATGTTCCTGGTGGAGACGCTGGTGCTCGGCGCTGTGGCAGGCACACTTGGGGCGCTGGCCGGCGTGGGGCTCGTGACGTTCCTCGGGTCGGTGGGGATTCCGGCGGTGGAAGACGTGTTGGTGCTGCTGTTTGCGGGGCCGCGCCTTTACCCAACGGTCGGGCCGTCGCACGTGCTCCTCGCGCTCGTGGTCATCTTCTTTGTCAGCGTGGTCTCCACGCTCTACCCGGCGTGGATCGCCACCCGCATCCAGCCCGTGGTCGCCATGCAGAGGAGGGACTGATGGGCATTCTGTTCCAGATTGCAGTCCGCAACCTCATCGCGGCAAAACGTCGCTCGGCGATGCTCGGTAGCGCGCTTGCGGCGGTGACCTTGCTGTTGGTGGTGCTCCTGAGCCTCTCGCAGGGCATTACGGACAATATGATTCGCTCGGCCACGGCGCTGAGCAGTGGGCACGTCAACGTGGCGGGGTTCTTCAAGATGAGCGCGACCCAGTCGGCGCCCATCGTCAGTGACGCGCCCCGCATCCGCGAGATTGTGAAGGAGAACGTCCCGGGCGCGGTACATGTCAACGCCCGCCACAGGGGGTGGGGCAAGCTGGTCAGCGAGAGTGGCTCCCTTCAGGCCGGCTTCAACGGCATCGTGCTGGCCGAGGAGCCGCTGTTCTCCGAGGTCGTTCAATTGGCCAAGGAGAGCGAGTACAAGGAGGGGGGCCGGGACGAGGTCATTGGCGATTTGTCAGGCCTGTCACAGCCGGGGTCCGTGCTGATCTTCGCCAGCCAGGCCAAGCGGCTGGAGGTCGGGGTCGGGGACGCGCTCACCATCACCACCGAGACGCTGCGGGGGAATCGGAATACGACGGATGTGACTGTCGTTGCCATCGGGCGCGACATGGGCTTTCTGAGCAATTGGAGCGTGTTCCTGCCGCGAGAGACCATCCTGGATCTCTACGGGCTCAAGCCGGAGACGACCGGGTCCGTGCAGATTTTTCTGGAGGACGAGGCCCAGTCCGAGGCGACGATGGCGCACCTGCGCGGTGTCCTGGAGGCCGAGGGTTTCATCCTGATGGAACACCAGGCTGTGCCTTTCTGGGCCAAGTTTGAGAACGTGAACAACGAGGACTGGACCGGCCAGAAGCTGGATCTGACCACCTGGGAGGACGAGGTCTCCTACCTGACCTGGGTGGTGCGCGGCCTGGACACCATCAGCTTCTTCCTCATCGCCATTCTGGTGTTCATCATCGCCGTCGGCATCATGAACACGATGGTCATCTCCGTGCGCGAGCGCACGCGCGAGATCGGGACGTTGCGCGCCGTGGGCATGCCGCGGGTCAAGGTGCTGTGGATGATCCTGATTGAGGCGCTGGTCCTGGGAGCAGTCGCTTCAAGCGTGGGGGCGCTGGCGGGGGCCGCCCTGTGTCTGGGCATCGACGCTGCCGCGGTGGAAGTGCCATCGGATGCAGTCCGCGTGATTCTCCTGAGCGACACTCTCCACCTTGTCGTCGTTCCCCGGCAGATCGCGACGGCCATCGTTGTTTTCACGGCGATAACGGGCCTGGCCTCCCTGGTCCCGGCGTTTCGCGCGTCGCGGCTTCAGCCCATCACCGCAATGCAGAGCATCTAGCCATGCGATTGATCGTTTCAACACTGTTTGTGCTCGTCACCATCGGACTTTCCCTGCCTGCTGTCGCGCTCGACACGGCTGCGATGGTCAAGATCCTGGAGACGCTGGACGACCGCCAGCGCAACGCGGGCGACTACAAGACGCTGACGTACATCGAGCAGAAGGAGAAGGGGAAGAACGACCTGCTGTATGAGGCGATCGTCTACCGCCGCGACGCCGACGACAAATTCATGATTCTGTTCAGCAAGCCCAAGAGCGAGGCGGGCAAGGGCTACCTGCGGCTGGACAAGAATCTCTTCTTGTACGACCCGGCGGTCGGCAAGTGGGAGCGGCGCACCGAGCGCGAGCGCATCGGCGGCACGAACTCGCGCCGCTCGGACTTTGACGAGTCGCGCCTGGCCGAGGAGTACGACCCGGCGTTCGTCGGCGAGGAGACGCTGGGCAAATTTGCCGCCTACCGGATGAAGCTGACCGCCAAGAAGGGGATCGATGTCGCCTATCCGGTGATGGAGATCTGGGTTCACAAGGAGACGAACAACGTGCTCAAGCAGCAGGAGTATGCGCTGAGCGGTCGGCTGTTGCGGACGAGCTACTACCCGCAGTGGGGCAAGAAGTTCAGCGAGAGCAAGGGCCAGGACGTCTACTACCCAAAACAGATCCGGATTTTTGACGAGGTGGAGAAGGGCAACAGCACCACGATCGTGCTGCGGGAGGTCGATCTGAGGCCCCTGGACGCCAACATCTTCACCAAGGCGTGGCTCGAGTCCAAGAGCCGATGACGTCCGGTTCGGGAAACCTGGGATCTCGGTCGCGGTTCCGGGCCGCGCTCGCCGCGCTCGCCGCGGCGCTCTGCATCGGTGGCGGTGCCGCGTCCGCGCAGGACAACCCAGACGGGTCGGACGAGCCCGAGGTGGACCGCGACGCCGAGATCTTTGGCGGAGACGAAGTCCGCGACGCCGAGATCTTTGGCGGGAGCGACGATGACCCCGATACGGAGCGCACCGTAGCGGTGCAGGACCAGCGCCCGAGGGAGCTGGAGCTGGTGGATGTCGACGACCTGGAGAGTCGACTCGCGTCCGCGAACGACCCGTTGACGCTCGGCGGCCGGCTGTATCTCCGGCTGGACTACTCCGTCTTCGACCGTGGAGGGGCGCAGGAGCAGCCGCTGTCGAGCCAGAACCTGCTCGATCTCTACCTGGACAGCCGCCCCAACGACCGCCTGCGCGTCTACACCC
>CALBXO010000774.1 GCA_937890335.1 uncultured Pseudomonadota bacterium
ACGGGGACCGCTGTCGATCCGCAGATGGCCCGAAAAACACCACTCACCTAGTGCAATTCCAGGTTGAACTCGTCCAGGCCAAAGCGCTGGATGCCGTAACGGCCGGCGGCGAAGAAGATGTCGTCGCCCTCCACCGTGATGGCCCTCGGCCAACCATTGGTCGGGAAGTAGCCCTGCGCGTACGGCTGTGACGGGTCGTCGAGGTTCATGACGAGCAGGCCGCCGGGGACGCTGAAGAGCGCCCTGCCGCGCTTGACCTCCTGGAGCGCTGCCCAGGTGTCCACTTCCATGGTGGAGACGAGTCGCAGGTTGCGGCTCGCGTCGAAGATCGTCAGATCGCTGGTCACGTCCTGCCGGTTGTTGTGGTCCACAAGCCGCCAGGCCAATCGGTGGGACACGAGCAGGTTGCCGCTGTCATCGAGGCGGATCGCATAGACCTGTTGGTCCTCGAAGCGCTGCCTGGCGACGAGGCGCGCGGCCCCATCCTCGACCGCCAGTTTGTTGATCGCCGTCTCAATGATGTTGCTGCCCCAGACTGTGTCCTGCGTGAACAGCAGCTGGCCGTCGTTGGCGGTGGCGATGACCTCGCCGGGCACGTTGATGGGCATGTCGATCTGCGGCCGCGAGGGGTTGGTCAGGTCCACGCGCTTGGTGTAGTGGCGGACGAACGGGCGGGTGTCCTCGTCCACTTCCACCGGGATGCGGTAGTTGACGTAGAGATCGCTGCCGCCGAAGTGGCGGACGCTGACGGCCTCCTGGTTGCTCGGCATGGTGACCGTGTCCGCCAGACGCGGGCGGTCCGGGTTGCTCAGGTCCACCACATTGAACTCGTACGACTGCCAATAGCGGTACGCCTCGCGCTCGTAGCAATTGGTCTGCGTCTCGACATCGTCAGCCTCGATGGGGTCACAGGTCGTCTGCCCTTCCTCGTCCTGGTTGCACTGGTACACGGATCCCGTGCAGTGCTCAGGGCCGTCGTTGAGGGTGCTGCAACGGATGGAGCCAGAGTAGTAGGTGCAGGCCTTGGGGCCGTCGTCGTCCCAGCAGTCATACCCGCGCCGGTTGGTCGGGTAGGTGTTGCAGGTCTCCTGCTGTCCGAGCAGCCGCCGGTTGGGGATGGGGCGCGGGAAGACCAGGGCGTTGTCGACCTCGCGCACGTCGAAGTTGGTGTAGCCCCACCAGTAGCAGTCCCAGCAGTCACCGTCGTTGTAGTAGCCGTAGTAGCCGTAGTTGGGGCGCAGCCGGGTCGTGGTGAGGCTACCGCGGGTCTGGGGGTTTGCCGGGTCCGAAAGATCAAACACGTGAATCTCGGTGCGGAACTCCTCGACGCGGCGCCCGTTGTTGTCCACGGGCTGCATGTCGATTGCGATGAGGAGGTCGCCCACGCGGGACAGCTGGGAGGATGCGGGCACCTCGATTGTAGCCACAGGCTGGGCCAGGTCCGGGTCCGCGCTGAGTGGGACGATGTCCACGACGTTGTCCGGAAGCTGGTCCACCGAGTACCACCAATAGTAGTCACGCCCGTTCTTGAGGCGCACGCCGTAGTCGCCAAAGACCCAGTAATCCGTGTAGTTGGGCGCGAGCTCGACGCGACCTTGCTCGCGCGGCGCGTCCGGGTCGGAGTGGTCAAAGAAGCTCATGGCGATCTCGGACATATTCGTCGTCGTCTGGTCGTCGGCCAGGAAGCTGCGACGCACGGGCGAGCCATGCTTCATGCTGCCGCGCTGCGTGAGGGTGTCGCGGGAGAAGGTGAAGATCTGGACCGCCGCGATGTACTCGTTCCGGTCGCGGTTCCAGCCGGAGTAGGGCAGCAAGACCAAACCCGTCTCGCGCACGCCGTTGGGGCCTTCCACGTCCACTGCGTTCTCGAGCACAGAGAAGGCGCGGTCGTCCCATTGTGACTCCCCCCAGCTGTTGTCGGCGTCGACGTGCTGGCGCCCGATGAATGGGTCGGGGTTCTCCAGGTTGGTGATGTCGTAGAGGCTCACGGCGAGCGTGCGACCGTCCTGGTCGTCGATGCCGATGCCGAGCAGCCGATCGCCGCCTTCCACGGCGCGGAAGTACGAGTTGAAACCGCTGATGATGTACTCGGCCTTCTCCGTGATGATGCCTTCGGGGCTGATGTGGAAGGCGTGGAAGGGGTCTACCTGCCGGTAGGTGACGAAGAACGCCTTCTCGCCCAGGAACAGCGTCGCGAAGAGGTTCTCGTCGTCGCCGAAGGTGGCCTCGTCGATGAGGACGAGCCGCCGGAAGTCGCTGGCGTCAAAGGTCTGGACATGGTTGGTGCGGGTGTTGCCCCATGTCGCGCCGGAGACGACGCGAAGGATGCCGTTGTCGAGATCCATATTGTATTTGTTCGCGACGTAGCCGCTCACCTCGACGGAGTCGCCCTCGATCATGGTGCCCGTGGGGTCAGTGATGTCGATGAGTGAGATGGTGCTGCGGGCCTCGTTGCGGTTCCAGTCGATGCGACTGACGAGCAGCGCGTCCGGCGTCGCCTGGACGTCGCCTACGTAACCGCCGAGGTTCAACTCGGTCTTGTCCGCGATGGCGCCCCCGGTCAGGTGGAAGCTCTTCACGTAGGTGAACGAGCCGTTCTGCGTGTCGCCGCGATCGTCTTCGTACTCGCCATACCAATTCGCGACCGCGTAGAGCGCGATGCCGCGGCTGCTGCGCGTCAGCCGCGAGGTCCGGATGTATCCGGGCACGCGGGCCTTGCCCACGATGAAGGGGTTGGCAGGGTCCGAGATATCGACGCTGACAAGGAGCCCTCCCTGGTATTGCTCGGGTCGTGTGTCGTGCCGGCTGACCCAATAGCCCCGCCAATTGTTCATGAGGACGTACGCGTGGTCGTCGACCACATACATCTCCACGGGGTACCCGGTCATGGCGGCGCGGCCCTCGATGACGGGCTGGTCGACATCCTGGAAGTTGACCACCTGCAGGCCGCGGAAGGCGTTGAGGTTCAGAATCCGGCTGCCGTCGAGCACCCGGTAGATGTCCCCCTCCTCCACGGTGCGGTTGTCGTCCCGCTCGCCGTCACCAAACGCACCGTCCTCGTCAGCGCCGGGTTCCGCGGGGTCTTGGTTCTCCTGCGTGTCCTGGCCCGCGTAGCCATCGGCGGAGACGAAGTCCGTCGCGCCGGGTAGCGGCTCGGGCTGCGCATCGGGGCGCTGCGGAATTGTCGGGTTGTGGGAGTCGGTTCCGATCGTCTCCCGATCGCTGCACGCGCTGAGCGCAAGGAGCGCTGCGACGAGTGAGACTGCGAGTGCTTTGTGATTCATTCTGGTCCTCCGCCAGGGGTTGCCCCCGGCGGGGGAGTGCATCGGGTGTGCCACAAATTGACCCCGTCGTGGTCGGGGAAGGGGGCAGCCGGGGCGTCAGAATTCTGAGGTGTCGCGCGGAATCCCGAGGAGGTTATTCCACGTCCTGAAGATCGTAGTCTTTGATCTTGTACAACAGCGTTCGGTGGCTGATGTCGAGCAGCTCGCAGGCGCGCGTGCGGTTGCCGCGGGTCTGCTTGAGCGCGCGTTCGATGAGGATGCGTTCGAGTTCGCGCGTGGCCCGCTTGATGGACAGGTCCTCGCCCTGGACGAGGCTCTCCAGGCTGTGATCCGCGTTGACGATGGCCGCTGGCAGCGCCTCCGTCGTGATCGTACCTTCGCCCGTGAGGACGACCGCGCGCTCCATTGTGTTCTCAAGCTCGCGAACGTTGCCGCGCCATCCGTAGTCCAGCAACAGTTTCATGGCGGGGGCCGCCACCTTGGAGACCTTGGTGCCGAGGCGCTCGTTGTGCTGAGACAGAAAGTGCTCGACCAGCAAAGGAATGTCCTCCCGGCGCTCGCGCAGCGGCGGGAGCCGGATGGGCAGCACGTTGAGCCGGTAGAAGAGATCCTCGCGGAAGCCGCCGGACTCCACCTGGCTGGCCAGCTCCTTATGGCTCGCCGCAACGACGCGCACGTCGAGCTTGATGGACCGCGTGTCCCCCACGCGCCGGATCTCCGACTCCTGGAGGACGCGTAGAAGCTTGACCTGGAGGCTCAGCGGCAGCTCGGCGATTTCGTCCAGGAACAGCGTCCCGCCGTCCGCCTCCTGAAACAGGCCTTGCTTGTCGCGGGCGGCGTCGGTGAAGGCGCCGCGCACGTGACCAAACAGCTCGCTCTCGAGCAGGTTCTCTGGGATCGCGCCGCAGTTGACGGTGACCAGAGGCTTGTTGCGGCGATCCGAGTTGTAGTGCAGGGCGCGGGCAATGAGCTCCTTGCCTGTGCCCGATTCACCGCTGAGGAGCACCGTGCTCTTGTAGCCGGCGACCTTGCGCACCGTGTCGAACACGGACCGCATGGACGCGCTCTGGGCGATGATGTTGTCGAAGTTGAAGGTGCGCGCCGTGGCCTCTTTGAGCGCACGGTTCTCGCGTCGAAGCTGCTCGCGTTCCTCCGCCTTCTTGAGCGTGAAGATGACCTCGTCGCGCTTGAACGGCTTGGAGATGTAGTCGTACGCCCCGGCGCCGATGGCCTGAAGCGCCGTGTCGCGGTCGCCGTAGGCGCTCATCATGATGAAGACGACGTCGAGCTCGCGCCGCTTGACCTCGGCGAGCAGCTCGTGGCCGTCCATGCGCGGCATTCGGATGTCGCACAGCACGATGTCGAAGTCAGACGCGAGGAGGGTCTTCAGCGCGGCCTCACCGTCCGCCACGGCCTTGAACTCGTATCCCGCCTTGCGCAGCACGAGGCCGAGCATGTGCCGGATGTTCTCTTCATCATCGACGACCAGGACCTGGAGCAAATGAACCTCTCGTGTGGCGCGTGCGGCGCGAGCGGCAACCCTATCACACGGCCTTGGGTAGACCGATTGTGAACTGCGCGCCCGTGCCAGTGTTGCTCGCGTGCAGCTCGCCGCCGAAGCCGATGACGATGCTCTGGCAGATGGCCAACCCAAGCCCGGTGCCGGTGCCGGGTTCCTTGGTGGTGAAGAACGGCTCGAAGAGATGGGGGAGGACGTCGTCCGGGATGCCCGGCCCGTTGTCCGCTACGCTCAGGTCGATCCAGCCGTCGCGCTCCGTGGCGCTCACAGTGACTTCTCCGTCGCCGTCGAGGGCGTCCGCCGCGTTGAGGAGCAGGTTGACGACAACCTGGTGGAGGCGACCGTCATGGGCCAGAACGGCGGGAACGTCCAGACCGCGGGTGAGGTATCGGACGTGTCGGGCGCGCGGCTGCGCCTGCACCAGATGGAGGCTGCTCTCGACGACGGCCGCCAGGTCGACGGGGCCGAGGGCCTGGTCCCGGTCCGCGCGCGCGTAGTCGAGCAGATCGCGGAGGATCGAGTCGATCCGATGCAGCTCGCGCTCCACACGGGCCAGGAGGTCCGCCTCTTCCGCGGGGTCCAGCCCGCCTTCGCGCAGGAACTCAATGTAGCCGATGACTGCGGCCAGTGGGTTGCCGACCTCGTGCGCCATCCCGGCACCGAGCCGC
>CALBXO010000775.1 GCA_937890335.1 uncultured Pseudomonadota bacterium
CCTTGGCCAGCTCGGTCTTGCCGACGCCCGTCGGCCCCACAAACAAGAACACGCCGAACGGCTTGCTGGGGTCCGTCAGTCCCGCCTTGATGAGCGTGATGAGGTCTACGATCGCGCCCACAGCCTCGGATTGGCCAAGTACGCGGTCCTCAAAGAATGCCCGCACCGCCGC
The DNA here is from genome assembly GCA_937890335.1 of uncultured Pseudomonadota bacterium. Lineage (GTDB taxonomy): Bacteria > Myxococcota_A > Bradymonadia > Bradymonadales > CALBXO01. The sequence goes on from CALBXO010000775.1 coordinate 173, forward strand.
TGGGTCGAGCGGAAGCTCGTCGTTGAGCAGGAGCTCCGGCAGACCGGTGAACCGTGCCAGCCCGCCAATGACGTCCTCGGGCGTGATCCGCAGCGACGGTGCCGGTCCTTCCGGCGTCCGGGGCAACTCCCCGGCGCGCTCTGTGGCAAAGTCCACGACTTGTCGCAGCACGGTCACGCTGCGACCAGGCTGCGCCATGGTCGCGTAATAGGTGCCGCTGAGGTCGATCAGCAGGTCGAGCACCTCGGGCGCGGCCTTCAGATCGATCCGGGCGCGCGTCCCCATCTCCTGGAGCGACTGCTTGACGATGCTCTTGGTCCCGTCAGCGTCGGGCTCACCGATGTTCACCATCTGGAACATGCGCTTGATGGACAGGTCCTTTTCGATCCCGCCACGCAGTGCTTCCGCAGTGGATTCGCCGAGGATCGTGACGTCGCCGCGTCGCATGTACGGCCCGAGCAATGTGGAGAAGTTCTGCTTGTTGCTGCTGGTGGTACCGGCGCCGGGCAAGTCGTTGACGTTGGTCAGGTAGAGGTAGACGCGCCGCGGCGCCTTTATCTTTTCGATCAGGTCGCGAAGCTTTGTCTCCCACTCACCGATGTATTTGGTGCCCACCATGAGCTCGGGCGTGCTCGTCTCCAGCACCGCCGTGTCCGGTTCCTCCTCCGCCAGCCGTCGGGCCAGCTCGTGCAGAATCGCGGTCTTTCCAACCCCCGCCTCCCCCAGCAGGATGATGCTGCGCCCTCCGTCTTTGGAGAGCGAGCGCAAGATGTTGTCGACCTCGCGCGAGCGCTCAAAGGCACGGTCCAACGTGTCCAGCTGGTCGGCTGCGGTGAGGACGCGCCCAAACTGGGAGAGCTCGTCGACATCGATCTGGGTGCTGCCGAAATCGCGGACCAGACTTCGCAGCCGACCGAGCCGCTCCAGGTTGCTGTCTTTGTCGAGGCTGGGCATCGCGCCCTTTCGGTGGCGGTCCTCAAGTCCCTGCACAACGTCCAGCAGAAACGCGTCATCCGCGCGCTCGAGCATGGAGGCCAGGGCGTCGCAGCAGGCGTTGCGCACGTCTTCGTCGTCGTCGCTCAGACCGATGAACAGCGCCCGGAAGCTGCGCGTGTCCCCAATGCGCTCCAGCGCTTGCGCCGCCTCCTGCCGAATGCGCCAGTCGCTGTCGCTCAGCAGCGCCTCCAGGGGCTCACAGCCGCCGGACAGGCCAAGTGCTCCCAGTGCCTCGACAACGGCCAGCCGCAGCTCGCGGTGGTTGTCATTGACCAGCCGCAACAGTCCGGGGAGCGCCTCGGGAAACGGAGCCTCGATCACCGCCGATGCCGCCGACCTTCGCACCTTCCAGTTGGCGTCACCGAGCCGCCCAACCACGACGTCGCGGGCCTCGGGCAGCGACAGGCGGGCCAACGCCTCCACCGCCGCGCGGCGGTGCTGGTACACGAGGCTGTCGGCGAGCAGCATCAACCGCGCCTGCAGCCCAATCCCGTGGTTGACGAGCTCGGCGACAATGTCGTCAAACCGCTCATGGTCCTCCTCATACCGCAGGCCGGCCAGCTCATTGATGAGCTCCTCGATCTCGTTCGAGGGGAGGTTGTCTTCCTGTTTGCTCTTCTTCAACGCACCTGGTCAGGACGAGGCTCTGGATCAGCAATCCCGGAGCAGTTGGCCGCGCAGTCTACCAGAGTAAGACGAATGATACCGTCCCGCTGGCCCTCGAGTGTGGAATCGTGGTACGGCAGCGCGTGTTGTTGGATCGCATGAAACTCTCCGCGCATTTCCTTCTTGGCGCCATTCTTCTGATTTCTTGGACGGGTCTCGTCGCTGACGAGGCGCACGCCCAGTCGCACCGGTGCGACTATGTCCTCGGTATCAAAGACAAAAGCCTGCGAACCACAGCGGGCGCCAAAGCCCTCTCAAAAAGAATTCACGACCGGCTCCTTGCGGCGCGGCTGCCCGACCATACATTGACCGTCGACGGACCCCGCGCCGAGGTGAAACTGACGGTCGTTTCCGACCTCCCACCCGCGTTGTTGCGGGACCTCGTGCTCGCTCCCTCCCACGTTGAGCTGCTCCACGCCCACCATGACGAGCCGCTTCTGGAGGGTCTTCAGGACCTCTTGCCCAAGGGCGTGACACTCGGCCGTGGCCGGGTTGGACAGAAGTCAGACATCTACCTGTACGGACCAAACACCAAGACACTCGAGACATTTGCAGACTCTGTCGCCCTGAGCGACTTCCGCCTCGTCGTCGGCCCACTTGGGGCTGCCGGGGCACGAACCTGGCTCGTTCGCCGCGATGAGAAGGGACGAATCGGCGCAGCCGATGTCGTCGATATCGCCGCGGGCGCCCATCCCAATTATCACTACCTGACCGTGTGGTGGCAGGATCGACCGGCGAGCAATCCCGGTGATCATCTGCTGCTCGTGGTCGACGGACGCGTCGTTACCGATTTGGGCGTCGTCCCCCCCTCCGACGAGGGCAGAATCATCCTCCGCATGCCAGCCGACGTCGCCCGGGCGCAGCTGCAACGAGCTCGTTGGCTCGCCGGCCGTCTGGCCGCGCCCCACGACGCGGAGGTGGTCGTCGTCTCGGAGACCATCACAGCAACAAAATGACAAGCAATTCCAAGTCCTCTTCTTCGCAACAGACAATTCGAATCATTCCTCTCGGCGGCCTCGGCGAAGTCGGAATGAACTGCATGGTGGTCGAACACGGCGACGAAGCCGTGCTCATCGACTGCGGCATCACCTTTCCCGACGGCGACGGCTACGGCGTCGATATCATCCTGCCGGCGTGGCAATACGTCATCGACAATGTGGAGCGGTTCAGCGCCATCCTGCTGACCCACGGTCACGAAGACCACCTGGGCGCGCTGCCGTTCCTCCTCAAAGAGGTCGACATCCCCGTCTTTGGACCACCGCTGGCGCTCGGGCTGCTCAAGCACAAACTTCGCGAACACGGCCTCCTCAACGATTGTGAGCTCGTGGAAGTTCGCGCGGGAGAGCGCATCGAGCTCGACACCATGGAGGTGGAGTTTGTTCATGTGAACCACTCCATCCCCGACGCGACCTCCGTCGTATTGCACACGGACCTCGGCGCGGTGGTGCACACCGGGGATTGGCGCATTGACCACACACCCATCCGAGGTCAGCGCATGGACCTCCCGCGGTTTGGCGCCCTCGGTCAGGAAGGTGTCGTCTGCATGCTGGGTGACTCCACCAACGTGGAGTCCAAGGGGACTCCCACCAGCGAGATGGACGTCGTGCGCGCGTTGGAAGCCGCACTGCGGCCGCTCAAGGGACGCGCGGTGGTCACCCAGTTCTCGAGCAACGTCTACCGCCTCCAGGCGCTGATGGACATCGCCCACCGCATCGGCCGGAAGGTCTTTGTCCTCGGGCGCAGCCTCCAGAACATGGTGCGCATCGCGTCGGATCTCGGCCTGCTTGTCGCGCCGGACTCAAACCTGGTGCTCGACATCACCGAGGCGCGCCACTACAAGCGCCACGAGATCCTCGTCGTCTGCACCGGCAGCCAGGGCGAGCCCCGCTCGGCCCTGACCCGCGTCGCCTACGCAGACCATCGCCTCTTGTCCCTCGAGGCCGGCGACACGGTCTTGTTCTCCGCACGCATTGTCCCCGGCAACGAGATGGCCGTGAGCCGCGTCCAGAACGCCCTGTGGGCTTCCGGGGTCGAGGTCATCAACCCCAGCGACGCGCCAATCCACACCACGGGCCACGCCTACCGGGACGACATCGAGCTCCTGATGGATCTCGTGCAGCCTCGGAACCTCATTCCCGTGCACGGCGAGCTGCGCATGCTCGTCAAACACGCACGTCTGGCCGGGCAACACGGCTTTACGCCGCACCTGCTGCAGAATGGCGAGACCTTGGAGATCACCGGCACCAACATCGACGATGCCACCGTCCGCCGGGGCGAGCTGGTGGACACCGGTCGCGTGATGGTCGATGGCACCGGCGTCGGCGATGTCAGCGACATTGTCCTGCGCGACCGCCGGCAGATCGCGCAGGCGGGGATGATCATCGTCTTCCTCGTCCTGGAGGCCAAGACCGGGAAGGTCGTGTCGGGTCCGGACCTGGTCCAACACGGCGTCTTTGATGACCGAGATCCCGAGATCGCAGCCGCGGTCCGAAAGTTCGCCCTCGAGAAGCTCGGAGAGCTCAGTCGCAGCTCCATGCGCGACGACCACGAGGTCGCTGAGACGCTGCGGCTGGCCGTCAGACGCTGGTTCCGCAAGGAGTTCGACCGCAAGCCTGTGGTCATTCCCATTGTCCGGGAACTCTGACAGTTGTTGACACAGGTGCCACCCCAGGGGCACCCTCCTGTTGAAGCCAGACAGAGCTGTATGCACACGCAGGCCGACATCGCTGCCGGCGGTGGCGAGCACCTCGCCTCCCTGTCCGAGTTGATGGGCTGCGAGGAGAGTGTCTGGAGCGAGGTGGGCGAGTTTGCCCAGGCGAGCTACACGGACATCTTCCCGCAGGAGTCCACCCCGGCTTTCCACGCTCTGTACACGCTCAAGTCGCAGATGAGCATGAACGAGGACTTTGCGCGCGCGTGCACGCGCCTCTGAACCTCGTCTCGATCCTGGCAACAGCGCTCGCCGTTCTGGCGAGCGCTGTTCCTGCTTGGGCCGGGGACTCGGAGGGAACGCCGCAGGCCGATGCGTCGTACCTCGCCGAGCTTCAGGCCGAGGCGGACAGGCACAGACTCCACGAAACGCGGATGTGGACGCTGCTCGGCCATTACCGCCCCCGCTGGGTCGCCGGCGTGAAGAGCGACGTCGACGGCCGCGGGTTTTTCCTCTCGCCGGAGGGCAAGACCAACCCGCGCGCGGAGCTGCAGGACACGCTGGCGGCGTTCTTCGAGCCCACGCCCGATGACCCCGAGCTCCAGAACTTCCAATGCGCCTTCCGGGCCCGGTACCAATGGCTGCGGGACACGCTCCAGTTTGATCCCGTCCGGCTGCCCCCGGCGCCGTGCCCGATCTATGACAAGTGGCGCCAGACGTTGCGCCCGCAGTCCATCACGGTGGTGTTCGCCGCTGCCTACCTCAACAACCCAGCGTCCATGTTTGGCCATACGTTTCTGCGGCTGGACCGCAAGAAGCGGGGCAGCGGCACCGATCTGCTGGCCTATGTGGTCAACTTTGCCGCCGAGCCCACCACCACCAACGAGCTCTTCTACGTCATCCTGGGTTCCACGGGCGGGTTTCCGGGCCGGTTCTCCACCGTGCCGTACTACCTCAAAGTGCGTGAGTACAACGACATTGAGAGCCGAGACCTCTGGGAGTACGAGCTCAACCTCACGCCCGCGGAGGTCGACCGTGTCGTGGCGCATCTCTGGGAGATTGGTCCGCACGAGATGGACTACTTCTACTTTGACGAGAACTGCTCCTTCCAGCTCTTGAGCATCCTTGAAGTGGGGCGGCCGTCCCTTCGCCTGACCGCCGCGTTCCACGACGTGGTCATTCCTCCGGACACCGTGAAGGCCGCGCTCGACAACGCTGGGTTTGTCGCCAGCCGAACCTACCGTCCCTCCAACTACGCGGTCATGCTCGCCAGGCGCGACCTGCTCACGGACGCCGAGGTGGAGGTCGCCCGTGCGCTGGGCGATGGTGACGATGTCACCGCGGCGCTCGAAGGGCACGCCCCGGAGCGGCAGGCGCTGGTGCTTGACGCGGCCATCGCGCTTCACCGCTACTCCGTAGGTCCGGAGCCGCCCGACGAGGACAAGAAGTGGGGACGGGCGCTGCTCATCCGGCGCGGAAAGCTCGGCATCAAGACAGGCCCACCTGCCGTCGCCGAGCCGTCACCGGTAGAGGAGGGCCATGCGTCCCACGGTCTGGGATTGGCCGCGGGTGTGGACTCGTCGGGCTCATTGGTCGTGGCTACGCTGCAGCCATCGCTGCACGAGGTGGTCGCCCCGCAGCGCGGGTTCGCCCCAAACTCGGAGATCCGCTTCTTCGCGACGTCTGTCTCCATCAGCGACGGGGACAACCGGTTGGGGCTTGAGCGCCTCGACGTGCTGCGAATCCAATCCATCGTGCCCATCGATCCCTGGGATCCAGGGTTCAGCTGGAGGCTGAACACTGGGATCCTGCGCGCGCGCGAGAATGGATGTCTCGGCGCCAAATGCCTCTACGCCGGTTTCGGTGGCGGACCCGGCCTCGCCGTGGGGCTGGGTGATCAGGTTCTGTACACCTTTGTGGACGCCGAGGTGGCGTACGGCCCCGCCTGGAAAGACGATTGGGGTGCCGGACTTGGCGCCAGTGGCGGCCTCATCCTTCAGATGGGCGACGTGGTGCGAGTGGTCACCGAGGCCGGTGTGACGTTTGACCTTGACGGCGGTGGACTCCCCGCCTCGCCCGTCCCCGGCGATGTCGACGGGCCTCGCGTGCACGTGGACTCCACGCTTGGAATCCGGCTGAGCAAGGACGCCGAGCTGCGTTTGACCTACGCGCAAAGGCGGGCCTACCGGTCGGGACTGTTCGGGATTGTTCTGTACCGCTGACGAAGAATCCCGGCGCCATTTCAGAAAGTGCTGGATTTTTACACCACCCGTGGCCACATTGGTTGTGGCGGTCGCACATATCGGCACAAAGGGGTGAGCAGATGAAGCCAAAAGTACTTGTGGTCAGCCGGGATCGATCCCAGGCGGAGCAGCTTCAGCACTACCTTGAACCGTACTTTGACGTCATGATCGGCACGGAGCCCGATCTGACGCTGACCCTTCTGGCCGGACTGCGACCCTGGGCCATCGTGCTCAGCCTGCAACAGCGCGACCGCAGCGGCTGGATGCTGGCGCGGCAACTGCGCAAGATCCCTGTCGGACATGGTGCCTACATGATGGTGCACGGCGATCCCGACAACCCGGTGCCGTCGGCGTTTTCGGACGGCGGGTTTCCGGAGTACGTGGATTCGTTCGTCACGGCCGCGGAGCTGAATTGGGAAGACATCCGTGACCAGCTCGTGGCGAAGGCCCGCGCGACGCCGGAGCTCGAGTTCGACAAGCGGCTGGCCGAGGCCGCCGAGCTGCTTGGGCTGCCTCTGCGGGAGGCGCCGCGACCGCGCGAGACGGGCCCGCTGCGCACCCGCAGTTGGACCGACCTGCTGACGCTGCCCGTGACCCTGCACAACATCAGGGCAGTGGTAGACGGCACGCTCTGAGCTTCTACCCCAAGACGAAAAAGGCCGACGCAGCATCCGCAGCGTCGGCCTTTTCATTGCTTGGGCACCCTGTCAGGGGCAGGTGACCAGAGACTGGGCTGCGAGGTATTCCTCTTTGAGATCTGGGTCCTTGGGCAGCACACCGCCGGCAGCTTTGATCTCCGCGCACTCCACAGCGAGCAGCGCCTTGGCACGCTCGGCCCACACAGCCTTCAGCTCGTTCTGGGTCTTCTCCACATCGG
>CALBXO010000776.1 GCA_937890335.1 uncultured Pseudomonadota bacterium
CCACCTCGTACGCCAACCTCTTCTCCACGAGGCTCGCCAAATTGGAGTCACGGGGGAGCTTTCCGTCGCGCTTGAGGGCGTCCCAGTCCTGAAGCCAATCCATGGAGGGCGCCAGGAACGCGGACAGCCACGCCGGTTGGGCCAGTCGCTCGCGCCACAAGGTCGCCAGGCGAACCGCGAACGCTTCCACGCTCGTATCGGCCGTTCCTTCCGGGAGTTCCAGCGCGGCGCGCATGCCTACGCGCAGACAAGTGCGCCAGGTGCGCGCCCCGAAGAACCCCGCCCGGTGCGACGCGTCCTGCACGCTGTCGCTGAAGGCCAGGAGGCGTTTGTCGTCGTTGAAGCGCGACGCAAACAGCTGGTCGATGTAGACGCTCGACAAGGTCGCCGCGCGGAACCCCACAATTGTCAGGCTCCCGCGGGCCTCGCAAAAAGGGCAATCCCGGCTCAGCTCCCGCTTGCCGTCCTTCTGTACATGCCGGGTCTCCTTGAGGATGTGGAGATAGTCGTCGCCGGCGTCTTCATCGCCGCCGAGTTCGCGGAGTTCTCGCCGGTGGATACGAACAGCCCCCGGAGTCTCTGGCGACGTGGGCCAGAGGAACTCCACGGCGCTGTCGCGCCCAAAGAACCCACGGTAGAAGCTCTGGATGTCGCAGCGGAACTGGCGCGGCCGGTCCTTCTCGGTCCGGGTTCCCCAGCCCATGGCACCGCAATCGCGGCAGTGGACCAGCGGCAGATGTTGCCGGCGTTGCTCCCGGTCCAGGTCATCGGAGAAGCGCAGCCGCGGACGAGGCCCCACATCGGCCACCAGACGGCGCAGCTCCCGCTGCCACAACTGGATGCGCACATCGAGGAAACGGGCCGTCGGTCGGCGCCCGCCCACAGCCTCGCGCGCCAACCGGGTCTCTCGCAGCTCCGGGCGCCAGACCCGGGCGGCACTCACAAGCCCCAGCAAGCTCAGGCACGCGAGCTGCGCAAACTCCGGGTGGTCACGCCACACTGCGCGCGACCGAGACATGGAGGCGACCACGTCGTCCACGGAAACCACGTGGTCTTCGACAGCGTTGAGCAGCCCCCGCAGCGCCCGGTGCCCCTTGAGTCGGTCACCCAGTGCGACTTCCCAGTCGTCCCCGTACACCGGCGAGACATCGAACCACAGCGCAGCCTGTGCCCGAACCCACGCTGCAGGGTCCTCGTACCCCGCAGGCGCCAATGCCTTCACGTCGGCAAGATCTGGTTCCCGGATGCCATCGGTCGGGTCGTCGCTCAGGAACTCCGAGATCGTCAGCCTCTGCTCGCCGACGATCGAGCCCTGGTCCATGGGTTCGCCGAACACTTGCTGAGCATAGTCGAGCAGGTTCGCGACTCCGGCGCCCGTGCCGAGTGTGGCCGACGTCCCCACACAGCACAGGGCACCAATGTCCGCGTTCAGACGATGTTTGATCCGGCGCAGCAGGCAGGCCAGGTCGGTTCCCTGGGCGCCGTCGAACGTGTGCAGTTCGTCGACGACGAGAAACCGCAGGACACCGGCGTCGTTGAACCGCCAGATCCGCTGGTCGCGCGGCCGCACCAGCAGATAGTCGAGCATCTTGTAGTTGGTCAGCAGGATGTCCGGCGGATCTTCCTGCAGCGCCTGCCTGTCCGTCACCACATGGTCCGCCCCCATGCTGGCCTGCGCGGCTCGCTTTCCGTCCGGCGACTCGCCGATGTAGAGGCCCGCCCTTATCTTGGCCCCGTCCGCGCCCAGGCCAGGCGTGTCATGAATGAGCCGCGCGATGCGCAGTGCCTGGTCCGTGGCCAGTGCGTTCATGGGGTAGATGAGGATCGCCTTGATGCCCTTGCGACCCCGCTCTTCGCGGCAGTGATCGAGAATCGGGAGAAGAAAGCACTCCGTCTTGCCGGACCCGGTACCCGTGGCCACCAGCGTGTTCTCTTTGCGCCGCCCTCCCAAACGAGAGAAGGCCACCTCCTGGTGCGCGTGCGGTGTGAACGGCAGAGGAACGTCCGGGAAGAACTGAGGATTGAGCCCCGGGCGAAAGGGCAGCTTGAGTTCGACGTAGGGGCCGCGCGACACCGCCCCCTCGGTGGCGATCAGATCCTCGATCACGTGCTCCATGCCCGGCGTAGCCGACCAGAAGGAGTAGCGGAGGAAATCCGCGAGGCCGCGTTGGAGCTGGGCGACGAGTGCGGTGGGAATCATGGGACCAATGCCAGTTGGGCCCGCACCATACCCCGCGCGCCCCTTGGAAGGAATGGATGATGGCTTGAGGTTGCGACACATGCCGTCGCCGGACAGAGAGGGTTTGCTGCGGCGCGGGTCGTCTTCAATGACGGTTCATCCGTGCCATGCGCGGCGGCGGACGGCGCGGGCGCGGGCCCTTGGGAGGCGAAGACCCCGAGGTGATCTGTCGCGCGTCTCAGTGGCCGAGGCCCAGTTCGAACTCCAGTCGCAGGCAGAGTTCGTCGAGCTCCACGGCCAATTGGTGATCGGCGCAGTCGTTGCACGAGCGGCTAAGGTCGCCCACCAGCAGCTCAAGCCAGTAGCTATCCGCTACAATGGAGGCTGTGCCCGGTTCGGACTCCACCGCGTCGAGAGCCGCGCGTACCTCCTTGAACGGGTAGCCGTGTTCGCGCGCCAGCGTACGTTCGCGCCGCGTCATTTCCAGTGAGATCGTCTTCATGTCATGTCCTCACGTACTCGAGGATTCGGGCTCCGGAATGAGGCCTGATCGTGCCCGGCGCGCCCAGTCAGGCAACCTGGCGTCGGAGGTACTCCAACGTGCCGGGAACGTCACGCAGGAGATGCAGCAGAACGTCCATCGACGCCGACTGCACGTTCCTGCCCGACTCCCAACGCGACAACGTGTTTGCGCCGAGCCGCAGGAGTTGAGCCAGCTCCCCCTGGGTGAGCCCGTGGTGATCTCGGAGCGCGCGGATCTCGTGTCCCGCGAACAACCTGTGGGCAGTGCGGTACTGGGCGATGGCGGCTTCCCGGAGGCGTTGGGCGTCTTCCAGCCGCAGCACGACCTCCCCACAGGTAGGGCACCCCAGGTGAGGCGCGTCGGGTACGAGGATCTCTTCGCCGTTGATGGGCAGTCCGAGCGTCGATTTCTGTACCCGCATCGTCGCCCCGCAGGTCGGACACGCGTCGTCGGGAAGCACAACCGGGTTGGGCTTGGGCTTGTCTGTGCGCTTGTCAGTCATCGCTCTCCCCGTCTTCGTGCAGAGACACGACCACGCACTGGCCCCGGATGATGATCTTCAAGTAGAGCGTTGTGGCTGCGACCACCGGCTTGAATACATACAAGTACTCTGCGGTGTGCTCGGACAAGAGCCGCTCGCTGAAGTCGCGCGCCGACAGCGCCGCCATGAGATCGCAGGCGTCCGCCTCGTCCATTCCCAGTCCCAGACTCGAGAGCTCCCGAAGTGCCTTGTAGGTGAACCTGACACGACCGGCCGCGGCGAGCGTCCGGATCCGGAGGAGAATTCCTGGCAACCAACGTGGTGGCATAGCCTGGGGAGTGAATCACCATATGGTGATGGTGTCCACGCTTCGAAGGAACGTCAAGGCGGGAGGGGCTGACAAACTGAGGGCGCTGGACATGGACTCCAGGGGCAACCCCGACCACCGACC
>CALBXO010000777.1 GCA_937890335.1 uncultured Pseudomonadota bacterium
CGAGAAGAAGAATCACTGCGAGTCCGACCGCGAAGAGCCCCTTGTAGACCAGAGGAACGTGTCCGCTGCCCAGCGCAGGCTGGAACACGGAGTCGCGGACGATGACACCTTCCGCCGGACCCTGGGAGCTGGGCCCCCTCTCCAGCGGGGTGATTCGTGTCGGTTCGTTGTAGACCCCGGTGACCATGCCCGTGTGCATATCGAGCTGGTAGTCGCCGCTGGACAGCTCCTGGATCTGGCCCATCGCAGGGTCGGCGTGGGGGGGGACTGGACCTGGGATGGGCCCGGGAAACGGACTCGTCTCTGGAAGTCGCCCCGTGTTTGCCGCAGCCCCCAACACCGCGTCCGCGTTGCCGCCGGCACTGAGGCTCGCCAGCGCGGCGCGGATGTCCTTGCGAGGCAACGCCAGCGTCTCCTCGTCGTCGTCGAGGTCCACGGCGTGCGCCGGGTAGACGGTCATCGCCCCTTCTGCCGGGTCCGCGAACGGGGTCGACTCGGCCCGCGTGGGACCGTCTTCGAACTCGCCGGACTCAAAGAGGGTGCTCTCCGCGTAAGGGTCGTGCGCGTAGACGCCGCCCCCCCGGTGGGGCAGGGCTACCTGGATCTGACCAGGGATGGCCGGCACCGGTTCCGCCCGCTGGTTGACGATGGCGGTTGACGCTCCGGCGAGCAGGCTGCTGCTCAGAGAGGAGCCGTCCTCCAGGTAGTCCACGCGGCTGATGAAGCGGTCGTGGTAGGCGACCTCCACGTCGAGGTCCGGGTGCGGCTGATCCACCTTGAAGAGGTCGCGCACCATATGCCCGAGTTGAACGCGGCTGTAGGGGCGTCCGAGCGAGTAGAGAAAGCTGGACAGCGCCATCTGAAACCGATGGGCGGATTGGTAGCGGCGCCGTGGGTCGCGGGCCAGGGCCTTCATCACGATCCGCTCGAGGTCCAACGGGATGTCGCCGCGGATCGAGGTCGGCGGGTCGATCTCCGCCCGACGCACGCGAGAAAGGAGCGTGACGTCGTCCTCCTCGCGGTAGAGAGTGGCGCCGGTGAGCATCTCGTAGAGGCAGATGCCGGTGGAGAAGATGTCGGTTCGGTTGTCGAGGTGGTCGCCGCGCGCCTGCTCCGGCGACATGTAGTAGAACTTGCCCTTGATCACGCCGGACTCGGTCTCGAAGGCGCGCATGGCGGCCTTGGCGATACCAAAATCGACGATCTTCACCTCGCCTTCCCAGGAGACGAGGATGTTCTGCGGTGAGATGTCGCGATGGATGATCTGGAGCGGGGTGCCGTCCACCATGGCCTTGCGGTGGGCGTAGTCGAGGCCCGCGCACATTTCCATGGCCACGAACACGGCGGCTTCGATGGGGAGGCTGCCCTCGTGCTCGGCGAGGCGCTTCAGGACGCGGTAGAGGTCGCGTCCGTCGATGAACTCCATCGCGATGTAGACCAGACCCTCCTCACGATCGAGGTCGAAGATCTGACCGATGTTGCTGTGGCTGAGTTGCACCGCAATGCGCGCCTCGTCCACGAGCATTCGGATGAAATCCTGGTCGTCACTGTAGCGTGGATGGAGCCGCTTGATCGCGAGCTCCTTCTCGAAGCCGCCGAGGCCCGGGGCATGCGCGCGAAAAATCTCCGCCATCCCTCCAATCGCGATGCGCTCCTGGAGGACGTACTTGCCAAACTGCTGTGGAAGCTCTAACATCTTTGGAGCTGAAGGCCGTATCTCACGAGATCAATCCCAACTTCTTGCCAGGGAGTATAGCTCTCGGGGGCTAGAAGTACCATGACAGGACACCGCAAGTTTGGAGACTTCGTTCCGGCGACCAAAATCGCCTATGTGAACGGTCGACCCCAGACACTGCATCTGCGCAAGTGCAAGATCGTCGTCCTCGAGGATTCGGGACGGTCGCGCGAGCACACCTTCGACCAGCCCGTGGTTACCGTCGGGGCGATGGATGACAACGACATCACCATCGCTGATGAGACCATCTCTCGCTACCATTGCCGCATCGTCCAGGAAGAGTCCTCCTACGTCATCCGCGACCTGGGCAGCACGAATGGAACGTTCATCAAGGACGTTCGTATTCGCGAGGCCTTCCTGGAACCTGGTTGCGAGGTTCGAATCGGCAACAGCCACGTCCGGTTCCACTCCTACGATGAGGAGGTTCAGATACTCCCCGCACAAGTTGAAAAGTGTGGAGATATCATCGGCAGGAACGTCCGGATGCGTGAAATCTTCGGGATGATCGACAAGATCGCGCCCACGGGTGCGACGGTCGTGATCGAAGGGGAGACCGGGACCGGCAAGGAGGTGGTGGCCCAGTCCATCCACAAGCTCTCCAGCCGCAAAGACAAACCGTTCATTGTGTTCGACTGCGGCGCCGTGCCGGAGTCTCTGATCGAGTCTGAGTTGTTCGGGCACGAGAAGGGCTCCTTCACCGGTGCGATCATGACCCGGCAGGGCCTGTTCGAGATGGCCCAGGGCGGGACGATCTTCCTGGATGAGCTCGGTGAGCTCAGCATCGATCTGCAGCCAAAGCTGCTGCGCGTGCTCGAGCAGCGCGAGGTTCGGCGTGTGGGCTCGGCGAAGTCGATTCCGGTCGACGTACGCATCATCGCCGCGACCAACCGCGTGCTCGAAGATGAGGTTCGCGGCGGGCGTTTTCGCGAAGACCTCTTCTACCGGCTGAGCGTCGTGCGCATCATGCTGCCGCCGCTTCGCGAGCGGCGCGAAGACATCCCACTGCTGGTCAAACACTTCCTGGACACCCACGCCTACAACCGCGACAACGCCGGGAAGCAGCGGCTGCGCGGGGTCGCGGCGACGGCGCTGCGCGCGATTGAGGAATACCACTGGCCCGGCAACATCCGCGAGCTGGTCAACGTCATCGAGCGCGCCTGCTCCTTTGCGGAAGGCGACATGGTGGAGATTGAGGATCTGCCGGAGAACGTGCGCGGCAGAGAGGCCCGGCATGCAGCGCCCAGCACCTCCCAATCCGGCGAGATCCTGTCGGACTCCCCGGAGGGGCTGATGGCGCCGAGCGATCTGCGCGAGATGGCCTTCAAGGAGGCCAAGGAAGAGTGGATCTCGTCGTTTGAGCGCGACTACATCGTGGCGCTGCTCACCCGCAACGACAACAACATCTCCCACGCCGCCCGCGAGGCGGAGATCGATCGCAAGTACTTCCGAAAATTGATGAAGAAGTACCAGATCGAGATCTGAGCGGAGGAGCCGGTGGCCCCGGCCCTGGCAGACGCGACCCGGGCAACGTCTATTCGAAGCGGAACGGAAGCAGCGCGAGCGCTTCGCCATCCGTGTAGAGCAAGGCCAGGTCCGCGGCGGGACGAAGCGGCTCGATGAGCGCTCGAAGCGCGCCGAGCTCCGCGCTGTCCTGCGGCAGCTCCACGGTGAGTTCCGCGTCTACGCCCGCGAGAATCGGCGAGATGGGTGACAGCGCCGAGCCGACGGGCAGGGCGGAGACCGTCATGTCCTCGGGGTCGACGCCGCCGAGCCTGGCCGCCTCCTCCACCGCATCGATGATGCCTCCGTGCTCGTCGCACAGGCCGTTGTTGAGCGCGTCGATTCCGGACCAGATGCGTCCACGTCCCACCGCGTCCACTGCGTCCCGCTCCATGTCGCGGCCCGCGGACACCTGCCCCAGGAACAGTTCATACAGATAGGTGATCTGCTCGCGCACGGCGCCTTTTTCTTCCTCGGTCCAGGGGCGGTCCAGGGTGTACAGGTCGGACCGGGCACCGCGCTTGTTGGTGAACGTGCTGTATCCGACCTTCTCGTAGAGGCCGTTGAGCGCGAACTTGCCCGTGAAAATCCCGATGGAACCGGTCAGGGTCGTGGGATCGCAGTAGATCTTCTGCCCGGCCGCGGCCACGTAGTAGCCGCCGCTGGCGGCCACGTCGCCCATGGAAATGATGAGCGGCTTGCGG
>CALBXO010000778.1 GCA_937890335.1 uncultured Pseudomonadota bacterium
CGAACGCCGTGCGTGTGGCTTTGCCACGGCTCAGCAACCGCACCACATAGTGGCGACCCGCGGAGAAGACCGGTCCGGCCACGTCGCCCGGCTTTTCCAATCCGCGAACCGCGCGAACCACGCCGGGTGCTCGGCCAATGCCGGGCAGGAAGATCGCGTCTTCGTCCCCCACATCACTGAACGGCAGCGACGCCTGCTTTCGGAGCCCAAGGCGTGCCAGTTCTGGGTCCAGGGCGTCGGCAGCCCACTGCTGTCTGAGCAGAGTAGCGGTCTGCGTCGCTGCCGGGTCGGGCCCGCGGTTGCGCAGCAGGTCCGCCGCGATCTCGCGCCGGACTGCCCCCGTCAGCTCCACCGGCCGGGCCGGCAACGCTTCCGCCACGCGGACCAGAGCGAAACCGGAGCGGGTGCGGAAGGGTTCGGTGATCTGCCCGACCTCGACCGCGAACGCCTCGGGTCGTTGCCGTTTCACCACCCACCCCAGTTCCCCGCCCTGGGAGCGTGTAGCGTGGACGCTCAGCTTGCGTGCCAGGGACGCAAAATCCGCCCCATCCGCCAGGTCGACGCGATGGACTGCGAGCTTCTCGCGCGCGTCCGGCCCCGAGAGTTCCAGAATCTGAACCCGGCGCGTCGGGGGCAATTGAAACTTGCCTGGGTTGTCGCGGAAGTATCGGTCGATCTCAGCGGCGTGGTCGCGGACAAACGCGGTCAACGCCGCGGAGGTCGGGGTGTTCGGCACGGCCACGAACTCAATCTCCACCCGCTCGGTCCTGGCCTTCCAGGCCTCCCAGAGGACCTCGTCCCCCGGCACAGCCGAGAGGGCGTCGGTCAGCTTCCTGTTGAGCACGGCGTCGGCGGCGACCACACGGGCCATCTCGATGGGGGCGGCCGCCAGGCGCGGGTCCGCGCCGATGGCCTCGGCCACCTCCCCAGGGACAACGAAGACGCCATGTTCCAACGCCGCGGCGCGCAGCAAACGAATGTCCACAAGGTTGATGACGGTGCCCTGCTGAAACCGCGGCGATCCCAGGACGTCCCCCTCAATGGGGCGGTACACGCGCATATGATCGAGCGCAGACTCGTAGTCGGCCAAGGTCAGGACGATGTCGCCGCACCGCGCGATGGGTGCGGGACTCTCTGTCTGCACGGAGGCGTCCAGCGGCGCGGGGATCACATCTGCGTCGGACGCGGTGACCACCGCTGGATCCGGCGTGGTGGGACACGCGGCGAGCGCACCCGCAGCGCAGACGAGCCACGCGTACTTGCCAGGTCCCGAACGTGTCACTGCGTTCATCGGATGGGTCAGGCGCGCACGCGCTCCACGGAGTAGAGCCCCTTGAGCTCCTTGATGGAGTTCAGCGCGTCTTTGAGCTGCGCGGCGTCCGACACCAGCACCTGAAAGGTCAAGGTGGCCCCGCCGTCCTTGTTGGTGCGGGCGTGCGCCTCCGCGATGTTTACGCCGCGCGCAGAGAACGCCTGGGAGATCGAGGCGAGCATCCCAGACTGGTCGGCGCACATCACGCGGATGAGGACCGGCAGACGCGCCTCTTTGTCCGCCCGCCAATAGACGTCGACCATGCGCTCCTGCTCGAGGTTCTTGTACTTGTTGCACTGCGCCGAGTGGATGCTCAGCCCGCGCCCACGCGTCACAAACCCTACGATTTCCTCACCTGGCACGGGCCGACAGCATTTGGCGTAGCGGACCAGGATGTCATCCACGCCGTCCAGGGCGATCCCCGGGCGCTCTTTGCGCTGCGTGAACCGGTTGATGAACTTGGCGAGCGTGCCCTCGTCGTCCTCCTCTTCCTTGGGTTCCGCGTTGGGGACGAGCCGCTTGACGATGGTGTCCGTCTGCACACGGCCGAAGCCGAGCTGCACGTACAGCTCCTCGATCGACGGCACCTTACTGCCCTCGATCGCCTGACGCAGCTGCCCGTTGCGCTCCACCTTCTTGATCTTCAGCGAGTGGCGCCGCAGCGCCTTGTCCAGCGCAGCCCGGCCAATCTGGCGCGCCCTGTCGCGCTCAGCGGCGCGCACATGCTGCCTGATCTTGGTGCGTGCGCGGCTGGTCACGGCAAAGTCGAGCCAGTCCTTGCTGGGCCGTCCATTGGGGCTGGTGAGGATCTCGATGATGTCGCCGGTGCGCAGCTTGGTCTTCAGTGGGACCATCGCGCCGTTGATCCGTGCGCCGATGCAGTGGTGGCCCACCTCCGTGTGGATCGCGTACGCAAAATCCACCGGCGTGGCGCCCTTGCGCATCGTCTTCACGTCGCCGCGCGGCGTCAGCGCGTAGACCTCTTCGCCAAAGAGGTCCTGCGTGACGGTCTCCATGAACTCCTGGGAGTCCGGGAGCTCCTGCTGCCACTCGACCAATTGTCGCAGCCAGGCAAACTTGTCCGCATCGGGCGAGACGGCCCTGCCCTCCTTGTATTGCCAATGCGCCGCCACGCCGTACTCCGCAATGGAGTGCATCTGGCGCGTGCGGATCTGGATCTCCACCCGCTCCTGGTAGGGACCGAGGACGGAGGTGTGCAGCGATTGGTAGCCGTTGGGCTTGGGCATCGCCACGTAGTCCTTGAAGCGCCCTGGCACGGGCTTCCACAGACTGTGGACGAGTCCAAGCACCTCGTAGCACCGGCCCGTTGTGTCCGTGATGATGCGGAACGCGAGGGCGTCGTAGACCTGATCGAACTCGATGTTGTTGTTCCGCATCTTGCGCCAGATCGAGTAGAAGTGCTTGCTCCTGCCCGACACCTCGCAAGGAATGTCCTTCTCCCGAACGGCCTCCGCCAGCAGCGCGATGGTCTCCGTGATGAACTTGTCCCGCTCGCCCTTCTTCTTATCCACCTTCTCGGAGAGCGCGGTGTAGTCGTCGGGGTAGAGGTAGCGGAAGCTCTCGTCCTCCAGCTCACTTTTGATCCAGCTGATCCCGAGCCGGTTGGCCAACGGCGCGTAGATGTCGAGGGTCTCCTTGGCGATGTAGCGCTGCTTGTCGACCGGCATGTGGCCCAGCGTCCGCATATTGTGCAGCCGGTCGGCGAGCTTCACGAGGATCACGCGCAGATCCGCGCTCATCGCGATCAGCATCTTGCGGAAGCTCTCCGCCTGCCGCTCCTCGCGCGTGTTGAAGGCGTATTTGGAGAGCTTGGTGACCCCGTCCACGATGAACGCGATCTCCGTACCAAAGTCGCGCTCGATGTCCGCGACGGAGACGACAGTGTCCTCGACGATGTCGTGAAGGATTCCGGCGCAGAGGCTCGGCACGTCGAGCTTGAGGTCCGCGATGATGCTGGTGACCGCCAGGGGGTGACTCAGATACAGGTCACCGCTGCGCCGCCGCTGGTCGGCGTGCATGTCCTTGGCCAGGTTGAAGGCCTTGTACAGGACAGCCACGTCGGGGTCCGGGTGGTAGGCCCGCACCTTGTCGACGATGGCGTCCAACGTCTGTTGGATCTCCGGCGCCGTCATTTCCTGCGGACCCGTTTGGAGGCCCGAATGCCACACTCTACACCCCGCCAAACGGCGGTCAACAGGATCAACGTACCGCGTGCGCAGCGCAATTCCCGCGGGGGATCAGGTGTTCAGGAGGGCGCGGAGTTTGGGCCGAAGGTGACCTACCTGGTGGCGTACCGAGAGGTAGATTCCGCGGAGCGCATCGTAGGCGTGCTCAAACTCGTCGTTGACGATGGCAAAGTCGAACAGTTCAAACTGAGACAGCTCGTGCCGGGCGGCGGCCAGCCGTTTCTGGATGACCTCCTCTCCGTCGGTGTCGCGCCCGCGCAACCGCGACTCGAGGATCGCCATGGACGGGGGCATCAACAGCACAGCGCGCGCGTTGGGAAATGCCTCTTTGAGCTGCCGAGCGCCCTGGTAATCGATGTCAAAGAGCACATCGTCACCCGTGTCCAGGACGCCAGCGATGGCATCTCGGCTCGAGCCGTAGTGGTTCCCATGCACAAACGCCGACTCGGCGAAGGCGCCATCCGCGACCATCTGCTCAAACCGCGGCACGTCGACGAAGTGGTACGCGACGCCGTCGACCTCGGTCCCACGCGGCTGGCGCGTGGTGAAGGAGATGGACATATGCAGTGTCTCAAACTCGCGCAGGAGACGTTTGCATAGGGAACTTTTCCCCACGCCGCTGGGGCCCGCCACGATCAGAAGGGTTCCTTTGGGAGACGTGCTCATGAAATGTTCAACACCTGCTCCCGCAGGCGGTCGATCTCGCTGCGTATCTCCACCACGTGGCCTGCGATGACCTCCGAATGGCTCTTGGAACCGGTGGTGTTCGCCTCGCGCATGAGCTCCTGGAAGTAGAAGTCGAGCTTCTTGCCGACAGGTCCGTCGGAGTCCGGGTCGTGCCCCGCGATGAACGCCTGAAGGTGCCCTACGTGCGCGCGCGCCCGCGTGATCTCTTCACTGATGTCGCTGCGGTCGGCTACCAGGATGACCTCCTGCACCAGCCGCTCCTCACTGATCGCCTCGACGTCAAACTTCTCCAGCGTGTCGGTGACCCGCTCGCGCAATCGCTCCATATGGCCGTCGCGCAGGCTCGGCCAAACCTCGGCGATCCCCTCGATGTGGCCGCCGATGGATTCGAGCCGGGCCAACATATCCGCGGTCAGAGCGGCGCCCTCGCGGTTGCGCTCCTCGATGTTTGCGTCCAGCGCCTGCTCGAGCAGCTCCGCGAGTACGGGCCAGATGCCGACGCCGATTCGCTCGCGGGGGTCTATTGTCAGGCAGTCCCGGAACGCCAAAATGTCCGACGTGCGCAGCGGCTCGTCGATCCCGGCCACGGTGGCAGCCCGCCGCAGTCTCTGGGCCAGCTCGCGCACGGCGTCGTCGTGGAAGATCGGGAGGGGACGCGCCGCGCCACCGGGGACGTCAGTGCGCACACGCACCTCCACGCGGCCCCGCCCGAGGCGCTCACGAACGACGCCGAGCACCTTGCTCTCGAGCGACAGAAGCGCTGGAGGCAAGCTCACCTTGGCGTCGAGGCCCTTGTGGTTGACGCTTCGAATCTGAACCACGATCTCGACATCGTCGTTCAGCCCGCTGGCCTGCCCGAACCCCGTCATGCTCCGAAGCGCCATCAGGCCCGGCTCCGGTACCAATCCACGGTCTTGGCGATCCCCTCCGCAAAGTCGACCGTCGGGTCGTATCCCAGCACGTCGCGGGCAAGTCCGATGTCGGCTTGTGAGTGCTTGATGTCGCCAGGGCGCGTGTCCTCGTGGCCGGCCACGATGTTGGACCCGAGGATCTCGTTGAGCGTGGAGACCAGGTCCAGCAAGCTGACGCGACCGCCGCAGGCGATGTTGAATACGCCCCCTGCCGCGCCCTTGGCATGGCAAGCCTTCAGGTTGGCCTGGACCACATTGTCGATGTAGCTGAAATCGCGGCTCTGGAGTCCGTCGCCAAAGATGGTCGGGGTACGACCCTCCAGCATCAGCGTGATGAACTTCGGAATCACCGCGGCGTAGTCGCTGGCGGGGTCCTGGTGGGGCCCAAAGACGTTGAAGTACCGCAGCGCGACGACCTCGAGGCCGTACGTACGGGAGAAACACTGGCCGTAGACTTCCGCCGTGAGCTTGGAGACCGCGTACGGACTCAGCGGCGACGCCTCCATGGTCTCCACTTTCGGCAGCGTGGGTGACTCGCCGTACACCGAGGAGGAGGACGCCTGCACAACCCGCTTGACGCCGGCCTTGTGGGCGCCCCACAGCAGGGTGAGCGTACCGTTGATGTTGGCGTCGTTGGTTGGGAAGGGGTTCTCCACCGACCGCTGAACCGATGGGATCGCAGCCTGATGAATGACGTAGTCCACGCCTTCCATCGCCCGCGCAACGTCGTCGGCGCTGCAGATGGTCCCCTCGATCAGGCGAACTCGGTCACTGAGATCCGCGAGGTTCTCGCGACGACCGCTGCTGAAATTGTCGATGACGGAAACGGCATCGCCGCGCCCGAGCAATGTCCGGACGATGTTGCTGCCGATGAATCCGGCGCCGCCGGTAACGAGATAGCGTGTCATGGTTCCTCCGATCCTGGCCCGGTGGGGTAACAAGGCGGGGATCGTACGTCAACGACACCTCGCGCGCACGTCGAGGATGGAGTATGGATCGGAGGCCGATGGTACGGCGTCCGAAGGCAAAGAGGTGTGTTGTGCGCAGATGGTTCTGGATTCTTGTCGTGCTGTTCGCGTCGGCGTGTTGTTCGAAGGCGGCGCCGCCCTCGGTGGATGAGCGATCAACTCCTTCGCCGGCGCGGGAGGTCGAGCAACGCGACGCGCCGCCCGAGACGCCGCCTGCGACGGTGGCCCCGTCCACGCCGGAGACACCGGACGCCGGGATCAAGGGCGACCGCGCCAACCAGCAGGCAAAGGACCCTGCGCTGGAGGCCGAGGGCAAGGCCGAGGGGGACGACGAGGGCAAGGCCGAAGAGGGCGACGATGGGGCCGCGGAGGCTGGAGGGGCCGAAGGCGCGCCCGGTGCCCCTGGCCGAGGCTTCGGCGGCGGCGACGACAAGAAGGCGCCTGGGATGAAGGGCAAGGGCAAACCTGGCCCGAACAAGAAGGGCGCCGGCTACCGAGAGGATTTTGGCGTCGAGTGAACCAGCCCCCCTTCGCCAGCGGCGTTGGTTCCGCAACACCGTGCGGGTCGGGGTGTTGGCCGGAGTGGCTGCGTTCTATGCGGGCGCGATGGCGTGGATGGTCGTCTTCCCCGGCACCAGCCACCGAGGGCCTGTGGGCCGGGCGCCCCCCGAACTGACCCAGCGGGTCGAGACACACGTCCAGGCCCTCGCCACCGAGATCGGTCCGCGAAACCACGTGACGCCAGGCAGCCTCGCGGCGGCAGCGAACTACATCCGCTCGACGTTCCAGGCCCAAGGCCACCGCGTCCACTCTGAAGTGTTCGAGCTGGACGGGCGGCCGGTGGAGAACCTGGTCGTCACCATCCCTGGCGACTCCTCGGACATCGTCCTCATCGGCGCCCATTACGACACCCACCCGGGATCTCCCGGCGCGGACGACAACGCCTCCGGGGTCGCTGCCCTGCTGGAGTTGGGGCTGGCGCTACGGGGCGCCCGGCCACAGCGCACCATTCGGCTCGTCGCGTTCGTCAACGAGGAGTATCCGTTCGCCCGGACCGAGGCGATGGGGAGTGTCGTCCACGCGCGGCGCGCGCGTGCGCGCGGGGATGTAATCCACGCCATGGTGTCCATCGAATCCGTCGGAAACTACTCCGACGCCGCCGACTCCCAAGCGACACCAGGCCTGTTCCGACCGTACTTCCCGTCCCAGGGCAACTTCGTCGCCTTCATGGGTGATCTGGGTTCGCGCGGGGACATCAGCGCCGCCATGGGCGCGTTCCGCGCACACGCGCAGGTCCCGAGCGAGGGCCTGAGCGCGCCGGGGTGGCTGGCGGGCACCTACCGCAGCGACCATTGGGCCTTCTGGCTGGAGGGCTACCCGGGAATCATGGTGACCGACACCGCACCGTACCGCTATGCCGACTACCACGAGCAGACCGATACGGCAGAGAAGCTGGAGTACTCCACCCTGGCGGCGGTGGTCGTGGGCCTGACGGGAATGACGTTGCGCCTCGCCGACGGGCATTGACTGTCCGCGCGCGTCTCCATATGGTGGCCGCGTTTTTCAGGATTGGCGGCACCACGCCGGCACGCCGTCGTCCAACCCCCAGAGCGCATGCCCGAGCTCCGCAAGGATCCCATAGGCGGTCGCTGGGTGATCATCGCGACGGAGCGCGGTGTTCGGCCCAAGGATTACACCGTCACGCGCCAACCGCTGAGCGCGACCAACTGTCCATTCTGCCCCGGCAGGGAGGCGGCCACGCCGCCCGAGGTGTTGGCATTTCGACCCGGCGGGGGCGAACCCAACCAACCGGGTTGGAACGTACGGGTGATCCCCAACAAGTTTCCAGCGCTGAAGATCGAGGGCGAGCGCGACAACGCCGGGGTCGGTCTCTACGACATGATGAACGGTATCGGCGCGCACGAGGTCATCATTGAGACCGAGTCGCACGACCAATCGCTCGCCGATCTGAGCGTAAAGGGCATCCGCGACGTGCTGTGGGCGTACCGGCACCGCATGGTGGACCTGGCCGGCGATCGCCGCTTTCGCTCGGCTGTGGTCTTCAAGAATCACGGCGCCGCGGCCGGCGCGAGCATGGCCCACGCGCACAGCCAGCTGATCGCGCTTCCCATCGTCACCCGCGTGGTGAAAGACGAGATGGAGGGTGCGCGCCGCTACTACGACTTCAAGGACCGCTGCATCTATTGCGACATCCTGGACCAGGAGCTGCAGGATGGAGACCGCGTGGTGTACGAGACGGAGAAAGCCGTCGCCATCGCGCCGTTTGCGAGCAGGTCACCGTTTGAGACGTGGATCGTACCTCGCCGCCATGCGGATTCGTTCGAGCGCGGCCCGACCGACGCCTATGAGGACGTGGCGCGTACTTTGCGGGTCGTGCTTCGCAAGCTGCGCAAGGCGCTCGACGATCCTGCCTACAATTTCATGCTTCATACCACCCCCTTTCACCAGGGACCTCAGCCGCATTATCACTGGCACATCGAAATCATCCCCATGCTGACCAACGTCGCAGGCTTCGAGTGGGGAAGCGGTTTTCACATCAACCCAACGCCCCCAGAGAAAGCGGCCGAGTTTCTCAGGCTGACTGAAATTGAGTTCTGAAAATGCATCTCCTGTTTGCTACCCCTGAAATTGCCCCCTTCTCGAGCGACGACGCCGTCGCGACCTCGGTGGCGCGGCTCACGGCCGCCCTTCGGACCTACCGCCCCGCGTCCCACGTCAAGGACAAGAAGAACGCGGGCGAGAACCCCGTGGAGTCGGTCGCCGTTGTCACGCCGCTGCACCGCGGAATGGACCCGGACGCGCTGCGGCTCGCACGCCGCCTCGACTCGTTGAAGTTCAAATGGAACGGTAAGAACGAGACCGTGGCCCTGTGGGAAGGCACCACCCCGGAGCGCGTCCGCGTGTTCTTCCTCCAGCACGATGGCTACTTTGACCGCGACGGCATCTACGCCGACAGCAAGGGCCGCGCGCACAAGGACAACGCAGAGCGCTTTGGGTTCTTCTCCCGCGCCGTGGTGGAGTTCACCCGCAAGTCGGTCCTGCCTGTGGACATCCTCCATTGCTCGGGGTGGACGACGGGCCTGGTCCCGGTCTACCTGGATGCCTTTGGCGGCGACGAGCTGGCCGACACTTTGACGGTGTACGCCACCGGCGACCTCGCCACCGCGCCGACCTACACCAAGAAGTCCTTCGACTTCCTGGACCTCCCCGCGGCGCTGTTCTCGGAGCGGGCGCTGGCCCAGGACGGGCGCCTGAACACCACCAAGTCAGGCATCCTGTTCTCAGACTTCGTGGCGCTGCCCGGAAGCTTCTACCTGGACGAGGCTCTGGACGGCGAGCAGGGCGACTGGATCGCGGACGCGTTGGAGGAGCGGTCTGAGGACGCGTTTGGCATCCTGGGCGGCGTGGATCTGGATGCCTGGGACCCCAGCAAGGACGAGCACCTGTCGGTCCACTTCGACGCGGAGCACCTCAACGGCAAACGCCGCAACAAGGCGGAGGTGCAACACATCTTCGACCTGCCGCCGCGCCCCCTGTGGCCCCTGCTCACGTTCCTCGGCCCGCTCACGCCCGCCGAGGGCGCCGACGTGCTCGCGGACGCGCTCGACCAACTGCTCGAGGAGGGCGCCAAGCTGCAGTGCGTCGTGGTCTCGGACGGCGACGCGGACAACAAGCAGCGCTTCTACGACCTCCAGCAGAAGTACCCCGCGGCCATCGGCCTCCACTACGGGACCGATACAGCGCTGGAGCATCGCGTTCTGGCCGCGGCTGACCTCCTGGTTGCGCCGGCACGCGAGGCCGCCTGGAACGTGCGCCCCGCGCAGGCCATGCGCTACGGCACTGTCTCGATCGTCGCGGCGACCGGCACCCTGGGTGACCTCGTCGAGGACTGGGACGGTACGTCGGAGCTCGAGGGCGACGCGGCGCCTGGTTTTGTCCTTGAAAACGCCACCAAGGCGGAGCTGGTCGCGACCATCAAGCGAGCGACCAAGCACTACGGCGACACCCGCGGGTGGCGGCCGTTCGTCGAGGCGTGCATCACCGGAACGGACCTCGGCTGGGGCCGCTCCGCGCACGAGCATGTGCAGATGTACCTGGAGCTCATCGAAGGCTGACCTGAATGGAAGACATCCTCAAGCGACTCGACCATCTGAACCGCGCCGCGGAGCTCGGCGGCGGACAGGCCCGCATCGACCGGCAACACGAGGTCGGCAAGCTGTCCGCGCGGGAGCGCATTGACCTCCTGCTCGACGACGAGAGCTTCGTCGAGCTCGACAAGTTCGTGACGCACCAGTGCACGGACTTCGGGATGGAGAACAAGAAGATCCCCGGGGACGGCGTGGTCACCGGCTACGGCCGCGTGGATGGCCGCCTGGTCTATGTGTTTGCCCAGGACTTCACCGTCTTTGGTGGATCGCTGTCTGGCGCGTACGCCAAGAAGATCTGCAAGATCATGGATCTTGCCATGAGCGTCGGCGCGCCGGTCATCGGCCTCAACGATTCCGGTGGGGCACGCATCCAGGAGGGGGTGGTGTCGCTGGCGGGCTACGCGGACATCTTCCTGCGCAATACGTTGGCCAGCGGCGTCGTGCCGCAGATCTCAGCCATCCTCGGGCCCTGCGCGGGCGGGGCAGTGTACTCGCCGGCCATCACCGACTTCATCTTCATGGTGGATGACACCAGCTACATGTTCATCACGGGGCCGGAGGTGGTGAAGACTGTGACGAGTGAGGAGGTCACCAAGCAGGAGCTCGGTGGCCCCAAGGTGCACAGCGAGACCAGCGGCGTGTCCCACTTCCGGTGCGCGTCGGAGGACGAGTGCATCGCGGAGATCCGGACGCTGCTTGGATTCCTCCCGTCCAACAACGCCGATGACGCGCCGCTCGTGCCCACCTCCGACCCAGTGGACCGCCGCGACGAGGCTCTCAAGACGCTGGTTCCGACCGACGCGCAGAAGCCTTACGACATGAGCGAGCTCATCGGGCATGTGCTGGACGACGGCTTCTTCCTCCAGGTGCACGAGGCCTTTGCCCGCAACATGCTGTGCGGCTTTGGCCGCCTGGCGGGCAAGACCGTCGGGATCGTCGCCAACCAACCGTCGTTCCTGGCGGGCTGCCTGGACATCAACGCCAGCGTGAAGGCCGCCCGTTTTGTGCGGTTCTGCGACGCGTTCAACATCCCGCTCGTGACGCTCGTGGACGTGCCTGGTTTCCTGCCCGGCGTGGACCAGGAGTACGGCGGCATCATCAAACATGGCGCCAAGCTGCTCTACGCATTTGCCGAGGCCACGGTGCCCAAGGTGACCCTCATCACGCGCAAGGCCTACGGCGGCGCGTACGATGTGATGGCCTCCAAGCACATCCGCGCCGACATCAACCTGGCCTACCCCACGGCCGAGATTGCGGTCATGGGCCCCGACGGTGCCGTCAACATCGTGTACCGCAACGAACTCAAGAACGCCGCCGACCCGGTGGCGACCAAGGCGGAGTACGTGGACAAGTACCGGGAGACCTTCGCCAACCCCTTCAAGGCGGCGGAGCTCGGCTACATCGACGCCATCATCCACCCGGAAGACACGCGACCGCGGTTGATCGATGCGCTGGCGATGCTCGAAAACAAACGTCAGGACAATCCGCCGCGCAAGCACGGAAACATCCCGCTCTAGCGCCGAGGCAACCTCATGCTCGCCGTCATCGTTGCCGTCGTACTCTCGCTCATCGCCGTCGTGCCCAGCTCATTGGTCGCTATGCTCTACCTGCGAAAGCGGGGTGAGAAGGTGGCTCTGTGGGACGCGCCCAAGCGGTTCATGGAGGTGGGGCCCGCGGCAGGCAAGGCCGTGCTCATCGGATTCAACTTCCTGAACATCGGCGTCATCATCTGGGTGCTGTTCTTCTACCTCGACCTCTGACCGACCAGGCAGGCTCGAGGACGCCGGGGGACCCAGGCGGCGAGCCCTTGGGGCCGCCGCGGACCGGCGCAATCAGCGGCGCAATCAGCGGCGCAATCAGCGGCGCAATCAGCGGCGCAGGAACCAGCGGGTCCAGCTCACACTGCGCGTGGGAGTCCGACAGTTGCAGTCATCAAACTGGCTGCCGCCGATGACCGCGCCATTCTCGGTATCACAGAGGTCACCAATCCCGTCGCCATCGCTGTCGCGCTGCTCACGGTCCGGTACATCCGGGCAGAGGTCCCGGTCGTCGTTGACCTGATCTCCGTCCCTGTCCTCGTCACAGTCGTCCCGGACACCGTCCGAGTCGAGGTCCTCACCGCCGTCGTCCGGCGTGCCAGAACAGTCGTTGTCGATCCCGTCGCAGATCTCTTCCGCGCCGGGGTTCAACGCTGGGTCCGTGTCGTCGCAGTCGCTTGAGCCGTCGGCCTCGCCCGGTGACCGGCAGTCGCCATCCTGGTCCAGGTCCACGCCGCCTGGGCACCAACCGTCGCCGTCGCCATCGAGCGTCGCGCTGTCACAATTGTCGTCGGCACCATCGGTGGCGCCATTGCAGTTGTTGTCGACGTCGTCGTCGCACAGCTCCTCGGCCCCGGGGAACACCGCCGGGTCCTCGTCGTTGCAGTCCTGAGGCCCGGTGCCCTCGTCGTCGTCGTCGCAATCGCCGTCGCCATTGAGGTCCGTGCCGCTCATGCAGAAGCCGTCGCCGTCGCTGTCCGCGTTTCCGGGGCCGCAGTCCGCGTCGTCGGCGTCGGTGTCGCCGTCGCAGTCGTTGTCCAGCCCGTCGCCACAGACCTCCGCGGCACCGGGACGGACAGCCGGGTTGTCGTCGTCACAGTCGCCGTCGCCGGTCAACTCGTCGCCCAGGCAGAAGCCGTCCGCGTCCAGATCGACTCCGCCCGGGCAATAGCCGTCCGCGTCGCGGTCCACCACGTCGTCGCAATCCGAGTCGTCGGTGTCCTGATCCTCATCGCAATCGTTGTCGATCTCGTCGAAGCACAGCTCCTCCGCGCCAGGATTGATATCGGGATTCTCCTCATCACAGTCCTGCAAATCTTCGGTTCCCTCATCCTCGTCGAGGCAGTCACCGTCGTCGTTCTGGTCAATTCCCATCTCGCAGAACCCGTCGCCGTCCAGGTCCAGGAGACCACCGCAGAGGGCAGCGTTGTCGACCATTCCGTCGCAGTCGTTGTCCAGGCCATCCTCGCAGACTTCTTCCGCGGCGGGATTCACGGCCCCATTGTCGGGCGCACAGTCAAACGGCGCCACCTGCTCGTCGGCGTCGAGGCAGTCGCCGTCGGCGTTGAGGTCCTGGCCCTGGATGCAATAGCCGTCGGAGTCCGTGTCCAGCCCATCGGCGCACGCGCTGTCCGATTCATCGGCTGCGTCGTTGCAGTCGTTGTCCACCCCGTCGGTGCACACCTCGTCTGCGTCCGGGTGAATGTTTGCATCGCCGTCGTTGCAGTCGCCCACTTCGAGCCCGAACTCGTCTGCGTCCGTGCAGTCACCGTCGAAGTTGAGGTCGCGACCGACGACGCAGAACCGGTCGGTGTCCGCATCGATGTAGTCGGCGCAGTCCTCCCCGTCGCCTTCGTCCACCAGATTGTCGCAATCGTTGTCCACGCCATCTGTGCAGACCTCGTCAGCACCGGGATTCACCGCAGCGTCGTCGTCGTTGCAGTCGCCGTCGCCAGCCTCGCCCGGATCGATGCAGTCACCGTCGTCGTTAAGGTCGCGCCCCCCTGGGCAATACCCGTCGCCGTCGCCGTCCAGCAGAGGTGAGCAGTCTTCATCCACCTGGTCGATGTCACCGTCACAGTCGTTGTCGATCTCGTCGGCGCACAACTCTCGAGCGTTGGGGTGGACCGCGGCGTTGTCGTCGTCACAGTCGCTGTCGCCGTTGCTCTCCTCCGGGTCCAGACAGTCGCCGTCGTCGTTGAGGTCGGCGCCAAACAGGCAGAACCCGTCGTCGTCGCCATCGACAAAGTCGGCGCAGGCCTCGTCGCGCTCGTCCGCGAAGCCGTTGCAGTCGTTGTCCACGCCGTCCATGCAGATCTCGTCCACGCCAGGATTGATGAGCAGCTCGCCGTCGTTGCAATCCTCCGGGCCCACGCGTTCGTCGGCGCCGAGACACAGTCCGTCATTGTCCAGATCGAGACCGACCTCGCACCAACCGTCGTCGTCGTTGTCGACGTAGTCCGAACACTCCTCGGTGTCGGCCGTGTCGATGAGGGCGTCACAGTCGTTGTCCACGCCGTCAAAGCACACCTCTTCGGCGCCAGGGAAGATGGCGGGGGCATTGTCGTTGCAGTCACGGGGGCCCGCGCGCTCGCCCGGATCGGTACAATCGCCGTCGTCGTTGAGGTCCGTTCCGCGGACGCAGAAGCCGTCGTCGTCGCCGTCCAGGAAGTCTCCGCACGCGTCCACATCAAGCTCGTCGATCAGCCCGTTGCAGTCGTTGTCGAGCCGGTCCGTGCACACCTCGTCCTGGCCCGGGTTGATGTCCGGGTTCGCGTCGTTGCAGTCCACCGGGCCGTCGGCTTCACCCTCGTCGATGCAGTCACCGTCGGCGTTGTCGTCGGCTCCACCAGGGCAGTACCCGTCATTGTCTCCATCGACGAACCGCTCACAGTCGTCGTCGATGAGGTCTGTACCGCCATCGCAGTCGTTGTCGATCCCGTCGGCACACAGCTCTGTCGCCTCAGGGTTCACATCGGGCCGCTCGTCGTCGCAATCCGTCCGCCCACCGACTTCGCCGTTGTCGAAGCAGTCACCGTCGTCGTTGAAGTCTTCGCCGCCGGGACAGAACCCGTCGTCGTCGCCATCCGCCAACGCCAGGCAGGCCGGGTCCAGCAGGTCGGCGAGCTCGTTGCAGTCGTTGTCGATGCCGTCACCGCAGACCTCGTCTGCGCCCGGGTTGACCGCCTGCAGAGAGTCATTGCAGTCCCCGTCCAGGTCCGACTCTCCGCCATCCGCGCAATCTCCGTCGTTGTTCAGGTCCTGTCCTGTCTCGCAGTACCCGTCCTCGTCATCGTCGATGAAATCGCCGCACGCCAGATCGTCCTCGGTGTCCGTGGCTCCATCGCAGTTGTTGTCGATGCCGTCGTTGCAGATCTCGTCCGTTCCGGGGAAGACGTCCGGGTTGTCGTCGTCGCAGTCAAAGGGGCCGATGTCCTCGCCGAGGTCGGCGCAATCACCGTCGTCGTTCAGGTCCCGTCCGGCGGGGCAGAAACCGTCGTCATCGCCGTCGTACACGTCGGCGCACACGTCCTCGTCGTCCGCATCCGTCAGCCCGTCGCAGTTGTTGTCCACGCCGTCGTCACAGACCTCGACGGCGTCCGGGCTGACCGCTCCGACTGCGTCGTCACAATCGCTGTCGGGTTGCGCCTCGCCGTCGTCGAGGCAGTCGCCGTCGTCGTTGTTGTCCACGCCGTTCTCGCAGAAGCCATCCGCGTCGTCGTCGATCAGGTCCCCCCGGTCTCCATTCCAAGCGCCCAGCCCTTTGATTTCCCAGATCCGCCGGGCGTTGAACGAGCCGAGATAGAGCGAGTTCGTGTCGGGATCGTCGGACGAGCGCCCAAAGGACATGTTGGAGATGTAGGTGAAGCCGGAGCCCACCAGGGTCGTCTCGCCGTCTTCAATCGTGCCACTGTTGTCGAGATCCCTGAGGCGGTACAGCTCGCCGTTGGTCTGGCCGACGTAGTAGTCGCCGGTGGTCCAATCGTACGCACCTGTGAACTGGGTCCCGAGCCCCTCGGCGTACACAGTCAGAGCGCCGTTGTGATCCAGAAGGAAGACCTGGTCGGCGGCGTCTCCGCGGCCCGAGCCGTCGTGCACGAAGATGCGGTTGTTGGGCCCGCCGACGATCTCGTCGATGTCCACCCAACCGGTGCTGAAGACCGAGACCTCGCCCGCCGGTGTGATTCGGTACAGCGAATCGCCCGTGTCGCTCGCGTAGAGGTTCCCGGCGGCGTCGAAGTCATAGCCAAAGGCGTTGGTGCCGCCGTTGGCGATGGTGGCGAGGCTAGTGGCCGGGGTTCCGTCGCGCTCAAAGCGCTGGATCTCGACATTGCCACTGCCGCCGATGGCGTAGATGAGGTTGTCGGGGCCAAACCGAAGATCGGTCAACTGCCCGTTCCACGTGCCGCCGTTGTTCACCAATTGGGCGATGTCGCCGTTGGGCCGCAAGACGGAGAGGTCCCGACCGCTGTCGTCGATGAAGTAGACGTCGCCGTTGTCCGGATCCACCGCGAGCCCGTGGGGCGAACTCGCAGTCTCAATCGTCGCGGTCCGGTGCAGCGTCAGGGCGTCATCGGTGATGGTCTGCGCTGCCGCTGGACCAGCCAGCGCAACGCTGGCGAGCGCGAACAGGATGCTGATACGCCGAATCATGTCTTCCTCACGGGTGTTGCGACCTGGTGGGCCTCAAGGCCCAGCGACTCAATAGCGGTAGGACGTCGAAAGCGACACAAAAACCGACTCCGCGATGTTCTTGCCATCGAGAATCTTTCCGCCGCTCAGGATGATCTCGTAGTCCTTGAGCCGGAGGAGTCCGCCGCCGGAGACCTCCGTGAAGCTCCTATCACGGCGCAGTGTGTAGAGTTGGAAGTTCTGGACCGGAAAGTACTGGGGTGAGGTCTCGGGCAGCTTGGTGGCAAACGAGATGCCGATGGGCTCGCCCTTGCCCAGCCGCTGCTCCCCGCTCACGCCGGCAAAGAGCACAAAGCGATTGCCGATGAATTGCCCGAGCTTGGCCCCGTAGGTGGCCGTGGGTGCCGGCCCACCAAATCGCATCTTGAACCCGGCGTCCGCCTTCCCAAACGTCTTGGTGGGCTTGATGTAGGTGCCGAACAACATCGCGCCGGTGACATCGACCTGCCCATCGCCGAGCGCCAGATCGTCGAGGACGGGCACATTGCCCTGGGTCTGCTCGACGAACGCGCCGTCTTCGTCCGTCTGTATCCCGGGGTTGTCGTTGGCGAAGGTGCCGGCGGGACCGGCATAGCCCGTCGGGATCTTCACCTCGATCTCCGGTGTGATGAGCACCGCGCCTTTGAGCAGGTTGTAGCGCACCGACAAGAGGAGGTCGCCGAGGCCCTGCTCTTCCTCGCTCAGGCTGAACGTGGGCAGGATCTGGGTGCCTCCAGCGGCCTGTTGACTGACAACCGTCACGGGCTCCGAGACGTACGCCAGCGTCTTGTACGAGCCCGCAAACCCCAGCTCCAGGTCGTGGCCGAGTCCATACCGGAAGTTGAAGCCGAGGCTCTGTCCCTGGAAGCGCCCGCGGAGCGGAAACTTCTGGTTCTCGCCGTCCGGCAGGAATTCGCGATCGGCGAACTCACTCCTGAAATCGAATTGGATGACGGACTTGTCTTGATCGAGCAGCCACGGCGAGCCTGCGAGAGCCACCGAGGGTAGGAAGATCCCGACGAGGACGATGCCAATGGCGATGGTGCGTGTCATGCACTCGTTGTACCGCGCGGGCCGCGCGCGCGCAAAACAACGGACGCAGCGTAGTAGACCGGTGGCGCAGCGGGTGGTAGAAGCCGCCCCACGGAGGAACGCGATGACGGACATCACGCTGCTTCTGGCGATTCACAATCACCAGCCGGTAGGCAATTTTCCCCAGGTCTTCGCCACCGGATTTGCGCGTTGCTACGCCCCGGTGCTGGACGCCTTCTGGAACGAACCCAGCGTTCGTTTGAGCCTGCATCACACCGGACCGCTGCTGTTGTGGTTGCTCGAAAACGAGCCAGCCTACCTCGAGAAGATCCGGGAGATGGTCCGGCGCGGCCAGCTCGAGGTCATGGGCGGCGGGTTCTATGAGCCCATGCTCTCCATACTGTCCGAGCGCGATGCGGTCGGTCAGATCCTGCGCATGACTGAGTTTTGTGAGGAGCACCTCGGCACGCGGCCCCGCGGGATGTGGCTGGCCGAGCGGGTCTGGGAGCCAGACCTGGCGCGCGTGCTGAACCTCGCCGGCGTGGAGTACACGCTGCTGGACGACACACATTTCTACAACGCGGGCGTCACCGGGCGCTACCTGGGCGGCAGCTACATGGTGGAGAAGGCTGGCGCCGCGATCCGCGCGTTGCCGATCTCGCGAGACCTGCGCTACGTCGTCCCGTTCACGGAGGTGCCGGACGCCATCGCCCGTATCCGTGCCATCGCGGACGAGACCGACCGCGCGAACGTCGCACTGACCTACGGTGACGACGGCGAAAAGTTCGGCATGTGGCCAAACACCTGGGATTGGGTGTTTGGCGAGCGCCGGTGGCTGGCCGAGTTTCTGGCCGCCCTGGCCGACAACGCCTCGTGGCTGGGCACCAGCACCATCTCCGACAGACTCGACGCGGAGCCGCCGCACGGCCTCGTCTACCTGCCGACGGCGTCGTACGAGGAGATGGGCCACTGGGCCTACCCCGCGGGCGTCGGAGCGCAGTTTGACTCGTTCCGGCACACGCTGGCCGACGCGGCGCAACTCGCCCCCAACGAAGCCTTCGTTCGCGGCGGCATCTGGCAGGGGTTCCTGACGAAGTACCCGGAGGGCGGCGCGCTGCACAAGCGGGTACTTCGAGCCTCCCGTCGGCTGGCGGAGCTCGAGTCGGACGCCCGCACTGCGGAGGCGCCGGAGCTGGACGAGGCCCGCGACCACATCTACCGCGCGCAGTGCAATTGCGCGTATTGGCACGGGCTGTTTGGCGGGATCTACCTGAACTGGCTGCGCGCTGCGCTGTGGCACCACCTCCTGCGCGCGGAGGCCATCCTCACTGCGCTGGATCTCGGACCGCTTTACCGCGTCCACACCACGATGGACGTGGACCTGGACGGGCGCGACGAGCTGGTGATCGAGACGCCTCAACTCTGCCTCGTCCTCGCACCCCACCGAGGCGGCGCGCTGACGAGCATCAATCTCCGTGATGCGGCCTTCAATCCGACGGACGTGCTGACCCGACGCGTGGAGGACTTTCACGCCCGGGTGTCCGAGGCCATCGTTGTGGAGGAGCGCGCGCAGCTCCCGGTCGGGGACGACGGCAAGCCAAAGTCCATCCACGACATCATCCTGGCCAAGGAGCCCAACCTCTCGCGCCTGATCATTCAAGACGCCGTGCCGCGGTTCTGCGCCCAGGAGTGGGTGTTCGAAGCCGAGCCTGACGCTCTGGTCCAGGCCCTCTCCACGGGGAAGGCCGAGCCGGTCTACGCCCCAGCGCAGGCAGCCTGGTCGGCGCCGGGGATAGACCCCGGCACCGATCTGACAGCGACAATGAGCGTGGAGATCGCGCCGGAACGGCGCCCTCCCCTGCGCTTCACCAAGACGTACACCCTCGCGTCACCCGAGGTACTCCACGTCGATCTGGAGGTGACCAACCTCGGGGACCGCGCGGCCACTGGGCGGCTGGCCTCGGCGTGGAATCTGACTCTGCTGGCGCCGGACGCGCTGGATCGAACGCTGCAGTTTGGGGAGGCCGCCGCCATCGCGCCCAACGCCGCTCCAGGCGTGGTGCAGTGCGCCGGCGCGACCTTCACGGACCTCTGGCATGCCGTCTCCCTGGAGCTTACGTGCGCCGAGGGCGCCGATTTCCTCCACCACGCCATCGAGACGGTCTCCCAGAGCGAGGACGGGTTTGAGAAGACCTACCAGGGCACAAGCCTTGTCCCCTCGTGGCCTCTGGAGCTTGCACCGGGTGCCTCCATGGCCCGCCGCCTGACCCTGAGGGTCACGACGCTTGACGTGCCCGACCCCACATGATAGTTGCTCCCGCTCGCTGGGCACTGACCCCGCGAGGAGACTGGGGCCTGGCCCTACTAGATTTGCAGGAAAGTCGAGATGCCGAATCATAAGTCTGCCGAGAAGCGCATGCGCCAGAGCGAGAACCGTCGCCTGCGCAACCAAGTTCAGAAGAGCAAGATCCGCAACACCGTGAAGGCCGTCCGTGACGCGCTTGAGTCCGGTGACACCGCGGCGGCCGGCGAGGCCCTCCCCGCCGCCATCTCGCGTCTGTACCGCGCTGCGGCCAAGGGTGCTATCCCCCAGGCTCGCGCCAACCGTGTTGTGTCGCGCCTGAACAAGGCTGTGAACCGCGGCTCCAACTGATCGGTTCGCGATCCCCTGCTGCGCGCGGCCCTACGCGCGTATGCACACGTCGAGCACCATCCGCTCCAGAAGAACGCTGTTCTTGAGCCGGCTCGATTTCAACTGCAGATCCGTCTGGTACAGCACCGCGAGGATGCGGCGCAGCTCGTCGTGCGCGAACTGACGCGCCGCGCTTGAGCTCTTGTCCACCTGCCAGGGTGACATGCCCACGGTCGACGCGATCGCGCGCTTGTCCAGACCGCGGTCAAGGCAGCACTTCACCTGCCACAGTTGCCGGAAGTGCCGGGCAACCATCAGGTTGATGCCAACGGCCGTCTGTCCCTGCTCCAGCATGGCTGACAGAAG
>CALBXO010000779.1 GCA_937890335.1 uncultured Pseudomonadota bacterium
GGGGTCCCGCCGCCGCGAATATTGGCGCCAACCTCGTTGTTGGGCTCGTGGCGGTCGTGGTGGGTTTTCTCGCGGCCCGAGCGGTGTTCGGCTGATCAGCTGGCAGTTTCTGCCTCGTCTCCCGTCGCTGGCGACGTGCAGCCGCTCAATTGCCATGTGCGATATGCACGTATAATGTCCGCGTGAGCCATTGGATGGCAACGTAGTACGGAGCAGGAGCCCTCATGAAACGTGGATTGTTGACCTACGCCCTGGCGGGTCTGGGTGCCGGTGCCGCCGCAGGCGCATTGGCCGGACTTGGCGAGGGCCTCTCGATCTGGGCGGGAGACCCGGCTGCCGGGGCCTCCGCGCCGCTGTACGGCGGACTGTTCTACGCCGTGTTGCTCGCGGACGCCGGGCTGTTTGCCGGGCTTCTGGCGTTTGCGGCGCACAAGCTGCTCAAAAAGGAAGCGTGGACGGCGCGCTGGGCCTGGACGGCGACCTTCGTGGCGCTGTTTGTGCCCGTCGCCGTCGTCGTTACGCGGTTCCGGGTCATCCGGGATGTCTTCCACGAGAAGCTGGCCATCGCCAGCGGCGCCGGCATTGGCGTGCACCTGGGACTGGTGGTCGGTGCTGTGGTCGTCGCAGGGGCGCTGTGGTGGCTGACTTCGCCTGCGGGCAAGGGGCCGCTGCGCAAAGTCGGGGCGGGCGTCCTGACCGGCGTGCTGGTACTCGGCGCCCTCCTGGTGGGAACTCCGTTTGCGCTGCTCGGCGGCAAGGCCGAGCCAGCCGTCACAATCGGGGAGGCAAAGGGGCCACCGGTGATCCTCATCATGGTGGACACGCTGCGCGCCGACCGGCTCCAGAGCTACGGGTACAAGGGGCTGAACACGCCGAACCTGGCCAAGTTCTCGGCCGACGCCGTGCAGTTTGAGGACGCCATGGCGAACGCGTCCTGGACGCGCCCGAGCACCGCGTCGCTGCTGACGGGGCTGCCGCCTTCCGGCCACAAGACCATGTACAAGGCGGACCGGCTGCCCGAGGCCGTCGACAGCGTCGCTGAAGTGTTCAAGGGGTCTGGCTACACCACCGGTGGCATCGTCACCAACTACAACATCGCCCCGTACTTCAACTTCGCGCAGGGCTTTGACGACTACCGCTACCTGGACCCGGACTACTATTTCTGGGCGGACGAGGGCTCCTCCAAATTGAGTCTCTACAACGTCGTCCGCGTGGCGCGGGAGAAGATCGCGCCAGCCAATGACAACCCGGATTTCTACTACCGCGAGGCCAGCCAGACGACCGACGCCGCCATCAAATGGATCGAGCCCCGCAAGGAGGGAGGGTTCTTTCTCTTCCTGACCTATATGGACCCGCACGACCCGTATTTTGCGCGCCCGCTGTCCGGCGAAGCGTACTCGCGCGCGGCGAACACGAACCCCGACCCAAAGATGGCGGAGCGCTTCAGCGAGCTCTACGACGGCGAGATCAAGCACTTTGACGAGCACTTCGGGCGGTTCATCGATTACCTCAAGAAGGCCGGCGTGTACGACGACGCCATCATCGTGGTGACCTCGGACCACGGCGAGGAGTTTCAGGAGCACGGCGGATGGTGGCACGGCACGACTCTGTACGAGGAGCAGATTCACGTCCCGCTGATTGTGAAGCTGCCCGCGGGCAAAAGCGCGGGCGACAGGCGCGATGACCTGGCGTCGCTCGTGGACGTGGCGCCAACCCTGGCCGCGGGCGCCGGGCTGAAGCCCGCCGCGACCTGGGTCGGGCGGGACCTCTTTGGCGACGCCCAAGCACCAGACGCCGTCTTCAGTGAGGAAGACCACCAGGGCAACGTCCTCCAGGCGCTTCGCGGCAAGACCTGGAAGCTCATCACCGCCAACGACGGCAACCCGCGCGGCCTCGCAGCCAAAGAGCTCTACAACCTGGAGAACGACGCCGCCGAGACGGCCAATAAAGCCGCCGAGGAGAAGGACGTGATGGCGACCATGGAGAAGGGACTGGAGGACGCCGCAAAGGGCCTCCAGGACATCAAGATTGAACGCGAGCAGATGGAAGTGGACGCCGAGAGCCAGGAGCTGCTCGAGAAACTGGGATACATCGAGAATTGAACATGACGAGACTGCTGATCGCCACGACGGCGCTGTGCCTGTTGGCCTGCAATGGCAAGGATGCCAATACGCAGCCCACGCAACCTACCGAAAACACCCAGCCGAGCGGTGAGGCCGCCAAGCCTGCCGACGGCGCCAAGCCGACCGAGGGGGCCCCGGCGCCCGCGGCGGAGATGGCGGCGTCGCCGCCGTCCATGAAGACCGGCTTGCTGGTCGCGATGAGTCAGTTTGAGGTCGGCCCCGACAAAAAGGTCCTGCCCAAGCCTGGCCCTGCCAAGCTCATCATCGTCACCCGCGAGGGCGGCAAGTGGAAGCAAGATGTCATCGAGGACCCGGATTCCAACGTCTTCCACAAGGCGTTCGTCTACACCCCCAAGGGGGGCAAGCCAGGCATCGTGACCCTCGGCGGGATGGGCGCGCATGTGAAAATCTGGCGCAAGAAGGACGGTAAGTTCGTGTCCGAGACGCTGTGGCACAAGGACTTTGGCGGTAAGTGGAGCCGCATGCGGGACGCCGAGATCGCCGATTTCTACGGCACGGGTCCGACGCTCGCCGTCGCGACCCACGACCAGGGAGCGGTGGTGACGATCGGGCCGAAGGAGGGCGGCTGGGATGTTCGCGAGCTCGGCGCCAAGAAGGACACATTTGTCCACGAGATTGAGCTTGGCGACCTCGATGGCGACGGGAAAACGGAGGTCTATTCCACCCCGTCGGACCCCAACAAGCTCGACGGCTCCGTCCAGACCGGCCGCGTCGATCGCTACGTGCCGGGTCTCAAAGGCGACAAGGGGACCGTGGTGGCTGACCTCGGCAACCGGCACGCCAAGGAGATCTACGTCGGGGATGTGGACGGGGACGGGAAGGACGAGCTCTACGTCGCAGTGGAGGCGCATGTGGAGAAGGTCGATGGAAAATCCAAGGTCATCGATCCGGTGGAGATTCGGCGCTACGAGGCCGGCACAGACCCGAAGGGTGGTGCGGTCATCGCCCAGCTTCAGGATCGCCTCTGCCGCTTCTTGACGGTCGGTGACATCGATGGCGACGGCAAAAAGGAGATGGTCGCGGCGCCGTTTGGCTCGGGCTTGTGGCTGCTGCGGCCCGGCTCCGATCCCAACGCGAGCTGGGTCAAGACCCGCATCGACAAGAAATCAGGGGGCTTCG
The DNA here is from genome assembly GCA_937890335.1 of uncultured Pseudomonadota bacterium. Taxonomy (GTDB): domain Bacteria; phylum Myxococcota_A; class Bradymonadia; order Bradymonadales; genus CALBXO01. The sequence goes on from CALBXO010000779.1 coordinate 3,264, forward strand.
AGCACGCCGCCATTCTTCTCGACCTGGATGGCGACGGAAAGGACGAGCTCTATGTCGCCAGCGACACGCAGGGTGAGCTCCGGCGCTACACCTGGAACGGCGCGAGCTGGGACAAGGAGGTCATCCTCAGCCGCGAGGTTCCCCGGAGCGTGTTCACCTGGAACCTGATGCCGGTGCCCGCCGAGCTGGTGAAGTAGTCCCGCCGCCTCGCCCCCTGCACCCGCTGCGGCTATACTCCGGCCCATGCGAAGTCTCCTGCTCCTGACACTTGCCCTGACTGGCTGCCCCGAGATTGTTGACGTGGGCAGCGTCTGTTCGTCCGACGCCCAGTGCAGCGACGGGCGTTTCTGCAATGGCGTCGAGGTGTGCGCACCCGACAGCCGCGATGCGGACGAGCAGGGGTGCGCCCCGGGCGCCGCCCATGATCTGACCAGCACGAACCCATGTGTGGACCGCGTCTGTGACGAGGCGCGGAGCTTGATCGACGACGTGCGGACGCCGGACTGCACCGCCTGTGTCGTCGACTCGCACTGCAGCGCCCCTGCCGGGCCGTGCGCCAGGGCCCGCTGCGACGTTGGACAATGCGTCACGGAGGTCGCGGTGGGCGCCGTCTGCGACGACGGCATCGCCTGCACGGACGACGACGCCTGTGACGCCCGTGGACAGTGCGTTGGCTTTGCCAACCAGGGTACCTGCATCGATGCGCTCTTTTGCAACGGGCTCGAGTCCTGTCAGCCGGATCACCCGGATGCCGACCCCCGCGGTTGTGTCGCCGGAAGGGCGCCCGTGGCCGAAGAGGACGGCATCGAGTGCACGCAGTCCGTGTGCGACGAGGACGCGATGGCCGTGGCCCAATTGCCGGGTCCGGCGTGCGGCTGCGACGCGCCGGGCGAGGTCTGCGCAGAGCCGTCGGGGTGCTCCGTGTTCGTGTGCACCGACGACTTTGTCTGTGCCGCGCAGCCCGCGGCCGCGGGGACGGTGTGTGACGACGGCCTGGACTGCACCGTCGATGACGCCTGCAACAACAACGCAGTCTGCATTGGCACCGCCGACGCCGCGCGATGCGACGACGGCCTGTACTGCAACGGCCTGGAGTCCTGCGCGCCGGGGTCGGACAACGCCGACGGGGCAGGGTGCGTGGGTGGTCCGATGCCGTCGGTGCCAGATGGGCTCGAGTGTACCGAGGATCGGTGCAACGAGGAGACGGACGCGTTTGACTACGTGCCGGGCGAAGGTTGCGGATGCGTGCAGGACGCGGATTGCCTTCCGGCTGAGCCGAACGTCTGCCTGGCCTATACTTGTGGCGACGACCTGATCTGCGCAGCGACGCCCCGCGACGAGGGGACGGCGTGTGACGATGGGTATTCCTGCACGACGGAGTCCAGCTGCGATGGGGGAGGGCGCTGTCTGGGCCGGCCGGACCACGACGCCTGCGTCGACGCGATGTGGTGCAACGGGCTGGAGTCGTGCGCGCCGCACCTCCCGCGCGCCGATGCGCGAGGCTGTGTCGCGAACGCGCCGCCCACAAGCGACGACGGAGTCGGGTGTACGGACGAGGTCTGTGTCGAGTGCGACGTGAACGACCAAGGCTGCCGGCCAGGCCATCTTGGCACGATCGAACACCGGCCCACGGAGGCCTGTGAGTGCGCGGTCGACGCCGACTGTGACGACAATTTCCGTGATCAACCCTGCGTGGTGGGGCGCTGCTCTGACGCCTACGAGTGCCGCGGCGCCATCGCTCCAGTGGGGACCGCCTGCGACGACGGATTTGCGTGCACCGCCGAGACCACGTGCAACAGCAGGCAGGAGTGCGTCGGCGGACGCAGCGACCACGGCTCGTGCGCCGATGCGTTGTTCTGCACCGGCAACGAAGTCTGCGCGCCCGCGCTCTGGGACGCCGAGTCACCGTTGGCGCCGGGATGCGCCTACGGGCCGACGCCCGTGGAGCTCCACCCCGACCAGCGGACGTGCGTGGACCTCAGCTGCGACGAGGGGGCCCAGGAGGTGCTTGCGGACGACCAACGCTGCGGTGAGTGCGTGGAGGTGACCGTGTACGGCGACATCGACGAGGACGGCTACGGGAACGACGAAGACCCGATGCTCGCGTGCCTGCTTCCCGAGGAGGACCTGCCGGGCTGGGCGCGGGATGGCGGAGACTGCGGGCACCTTGACCCCGTGCGCTACCCCGGCGCCGAGGAGACGTGTGGGGACTGGCTCGATGACGACTGCGACGGGGAGGATGCCCGGTGTCCCACGAGCCGCCCGGGCGACATCGACAACCCCGACTGGACCTGCGGCGACCCCAACCCGCCAAGCAATGTCCTGGCCTGGGTCAGCTTCCCCTCCGGCCAGGGTTACTTCCGCGAGGCGAGCTGTTTTGTCGTGTTCGAGGGGCTGCGCAGCGAGTTCTACGTGCGCAAGGATGGGTTCACGCCCTCACGCTCCGGATACACCTGCCCCACGCCGGACAATGGATTTGCCTACGACGAGCGCATGTACGCCCACCTGGTGCGCGGGCCCGTGCAAGACTGCGAGCCCATCGATCTGATTGTCCACGGTCCCGGCGAGGACGCGCAGGTCGTGTCGAACGACTGTCGGAAATACCTGTTCCAGATGACCTCGCGGCAGACGCTCAGTTTCCTCGGCGGCGACCTGCAGGCGGTGCTGGAGCGGTTGGAGCTCTTTGATGACGTGGAGATCTCCTGCTCCCAATACGACGGGTTCTGGACGGAGTTCTACCCTCACGCGCGCTTGATGATGGCACCCGTGGTCATGCACGGAGGGTACGAGCCGCAATGAGCCGGCCGAGCCCCTGGGACCCCGACCAGTACGCGCGCTTCGAACTACAGCGCAGCCGGCCATTTCATGACCTGGTGGGCTTTGTGGAGCCGCGGCGCGGTATGCACGTGGTCGATCTCGGCTGCGGGACAGGGGCGCTGACCGCGCAGCTGCACGCAGACCTGTCGGCCGCCGCCACGCTCGGGATCGACAGCTCTGAGACCATGCTGGCGCGGGCCCCTGCGCCTGGCCAGGCCGGGGTTCGGTTTGCTCGCCACGACATCCGGGCGTTCTGTGCTGCGTCACACGATCAGTTCGATCTCGTCTTTTCCAACGCCGCTCTCCAATGGCTGCCGGATCACGACACGCTCTGGACCCAGGTGGCCCGATTGGTGGCGCCGGGGAGCCAGATCGCGATTCAGATGCCGGCGAACGACGATCATGCGTCGCACGTCACGGCGCAGCGGGTGGCCAGGCAGGAGCCTTTTGCGACCGCGCTCGACGGCTGGGCGCGTCATTTCCCGGTGGAGACCCCCGAGTGGTACTGCGAGAAACTGTTCTCGTTGGGATTTGCGTCGCCGAGGGTTGAGCTGCGGGTCTACCCCCACGTGATGCCCAGTGCCATGTCCGTGGTTGAATGGACCAAGGGCTCGCTCCTGACTGCGTACCAGCGGCGCCTCCCTGCGGACCTGTTTGCCGACTTCCTCGCGCGCTACACCCAGCGGCTGCTCGCGTCGCTGGGGGACGCCCAACCCTACCTCTA
>CALBXO010000780.1 GCA_937890335.1 uncultured Pseudomonadota bacterium
CGTCACACGCCAGCTCATCGAGGTGTACGAGGAGTACAACGCCGGGGCTCTGGCCACCATGGCCGTCCCCGACGACCACGTGGACCGCTACGGCATCATCGCCGGGGAGAACTGGGCACCGAGGATGCACCGCATCCGCACGTTGATCGAGAAGCCCGCCGTCGGGACTGCCCCGAGCAACCTCGCGGTCATCGGCCGCTACGTCCTGCCGCCGCGCATTTTTGACTACCTGGCCGACACGCCGCGGGGCGCCGATTCCGAGATCCAGCTGACCGACGCACTCCAACGCCTTGCGCGCGACACCGCGCTCATCGGGTACGAGTTCGAGGGCAAACGGCACGACATCGGCGACAAGGTCGGCTTCCTGAAGTGCAACATCCAGTACGCCCTGGCCCGCGAGGACATCGGCGCCGAAATCCGCGAGTATCTCAAGGAGCTCGTGGAAAATACGTGAGCGGGAAGTCCGCGTTGTGGCTGGCCGGCATCCTGGCGCTGTGCAGCGCCACAGCCGAAGCCGCCCCGCCCGCGGGCAAGCTCCTGGACGGCCAGCGCTCCTTCGCTTCCGCCGCCAGGAGCATCCGCGCTGACCTCCGCGTCGAGACCGGCCCCGCCGCCCCCCATCATCCCCTCCTTGGCCTGCGGCGCGCGTTGCGCAGGGGCGGCCAACTGCACCGGTCCAGCCCCGCTGACGCCGAGTTCGCGCTTCGCCCCGACCTGCCACCGGGCGAGCCGGCGCAGCTGGCGATTGTCCGGGACAAGTCCCTGTCTCTTGAGGGGGCGCTCAACGTCAGCCTTAACCTACGCAAGCCAGATCCGGAGGCGCCGCCCGAGCTCAGGGTGCTGGCGCTGGCCCTCGGCGCCACAAAGCTGGACCGAGCCGTGGGGCGCGCCGGGGTCAGATTCCAGCGAGAGGTCCTGACGCTCGACCGCATCGACGGTCGGCTCGTCTGGGCCGTGGGCGACGGCGAGGCTTGTGTCTGGCTCGACCGGGAGCTGCACCGCCTGGTCAGGCTCGAGTTTGGGCCGGGCGTCATCGACAAAGACGTGTGGGCGGCGACGCTCAGCTACGACCACGGCGGTCCCGGGCGGGGCTGGTTCCCGACGCGGGTCGTGATCGAGCGCAACCGCGGGCACGTGCTGACCGTGCACACCGCGAGCGTTCAGCTGTCCAAACGCTGACCGGCCGCGAGTCGAGTTGTGTTCAGAGCATCGACTGGGGATCCACGTCGATGCTGACCCGGACCCGGCTGTTCTTGGGAGGCTCGGCTTCCAGCGCGCGGAGAAGATCGTGCAGCGCGGCACGCGCGGTGGACTTGAGCAGCAGCTGCCATCGGCTCTTGTTGCGCAGCCTTCCCAGCGGAGCCTCGGCAGGCCCGAGGACTGTGACCGCCTGTTGCCAGCTCTCGCGCCCGGCCACGAGCGCCTTGAGCGCACCGCCCCAAGCGCGCGCCGCGCGCGAGACCTCGCGCTCGTCGGCGCCCTCAAAGTGCAGCGCCACCAGGTACCCGTAGGGCGGATACCCGAGATCCCGGCGCAGTTGCATCTCACTGTCCACAAAGCGGGCGTACGAATGACGGGCGGCCGATTGGAGCGCGTAGTGCTCTGGAGCGTACGTCTGCACCAACACGCGCCCGGGGCGTTCCCCCCGCCCCGCCCTGCCCGCGACCTGGGTCAAGAGCTGGAATGTCCGCTCGCTGGCCCGAAAGTCCGGGAAGTTCAAGCCGAGGTCGGCAAGGACGACGCCCACCAGGGTCACGGACGGAAAGTCGTGCCCCTTGGTGACCATCTGCGTCCCGACGAGGACATCGATCTCGCGGCGGCGAAACCGCCCGAGTAACGTCTCCAGCCTCGAGCCGTACCCCGTGTCCCGGTCCAGCCTGGCGACGCGGGCGTCCAGCGCCTCCGTCAGCGCCGCTTCCAACCGCTCGGTACCCACTCCCATGCGCCCGACCTCGGTGGACGCGCAGGTTGGGCATCGGTCCGGACGCGCCGCCACATGGTCGCAATAGTGGCAGCGCAGGCGGTTGGGACGCTGGTGAAACGTCAGGCTCACCGAGCAGTTGGGGCAGCGCCAGACGTACCCACATGCATGGCAGCTCAGGCAGGGCGAAAAACCGCGCCTGTTCAGAAACAAGATGGCCTGATCTCCGGCCGCCACTGTGGCACGCAGCGCCGCGAGAAGCGGGGCCGAGAGTCCCGCTTCATCTACGCCGCCAATGTCCGAGGTCGCCCGTACATCCAGGATCTCCACCGCGGGCATGGCGCGCTCGGCCACGCGGCTCGACATCGGCAGGTAGCCCACCCGCCCCGCCATGGCGTTGAAGTACGTCTCAAGCGACGGCGTCGCCGACCCGAGGACGACCACGGCGCTCGCCTGCCGCCCCAGAAACTGCGCCACATCGCGGGCGTTGTAGCGGCAGCCAGACTCCTGCTTGAAGCTGCCATCGTGCTCCTCGTCAACGACGATGACCCCCAAGTCCGCCAGGGGCGCAAACAGCGCCGAGCGCGCACCGATCACAATTCCCGCCTCACCCCGGCGAATCCGACGCCACTCGTCGTAGCGCTCACCGTCTGAGAGGCCGGAG
>CALBXO010000781.1 GCA_937890335.1 uncultured Pseudomonadota bacterium
ATCGGGATGTCGATATTCCCATGTTGCCGGTAACGCATGGCGCGCACTACACCAAGGTACATATCCTGCTCTATACGATCATCATGGTCATTACGTCGGTGCTCCCGTTCGTTATCGGGATGAGCAATATCCTTTACTTGTTAACGGCGTTGGCCCTCGGTGCGGGCTTTATGTACTGGGCGCTGGTCTGGCTCGAGCCGGACGCGACGCCGTATCTGTGGGAGTCGCGCCTGAAACTTCGGTTCAGCACGACCAATCGCCACGACCACATCTGGGTTTTCGACGCGCCGAAGTTCCTCGGCTCGAGCTTTCGCGTCACGTCCCGGGCGGGATACCAGAAGATCGATGACGCGAATTATTTTGGCGTGGGCAACCGCACGGTGGCCGACCCCGACGAGACGAAGAACCAGTTCAGGCTGCAGGAGTTCAGGTCCGAGATCTACGTGCGGCAGGACCTCGCGCGCAACGTCTACGTAGGCATCGGCGCGGCTGTGTCGTCCACCGACGTCTCGGCGCGGGATGCCTCGCTATTGGTGAAGGAGGCGCCGCTGGGTATCGAGGGTGGTGGTGGTCTGCTCACCCTGCTGTATGCGGGGTATGACTCGCGCGATCACAACGTGGTCCCCACCAGGGGGCTGCTGACGGAGCTCTACCTCAAGCAGTCCTCCCCGGCGACGAGCACCTACGGGTTTGTCGGCCTCGGCGCCGTTCAGCAGGCCTACTACTCGCCCACGCCGTGGTTGGTGTTCGCCCAGCGCCTGATGTTTGAGGACCTGTCGGGCGAGGTACCGTTCTACGAGCTCGGTCGCATCGGCGGCTCCAGCAACTTTCCTGGCCTGGGCGGCGTTTTCAGCCAGCGCGGCTTCGCCGAACAGCGCTTCATCGGAGCCCGGAAGCTCCTGTCCAACACAGAGTTGCGCGGCTATTTCCCGCCCGTCTGGCGCGATCTCATCGTGGGTCTCGGCCTGTTTGGGGATGTGTCCCGCGTGCTGGACCCGGGCGAGCTCGATTTCTGGAATGACCTGCACCCGGCCGGCGGCGTCGAGGTGAGCATCGGGTGGGGCAAGCTGTTCATGTTCCGAATGGACTACGCGGTGTCGGACGAGGGCGGATTGTTCTACATTGAGGGCCGACACCTGTTCTGAGGCGCGAACGATGCTGGACCTGCTCTACATGGAAGCGTTCCTGGGCTTCAACGTCATGGAGGTGATCGGCGCGGCCGTGCTCCTGTTTGTCGTGGTCGCCATCCTCAAGCGCGTCTTCGGCCGCAAGGTGAACACGGACCACATGATCCAACTGAGCTGCAAATGCGGCTGGGATGGTCAGGTCAGCAAGTACACGCGCCGCTGCCCCAAGTGCAACGGCACGATCTGACGTCCCTCAGCGCACGGGGCGCGTTCCGGGCGACGGGAGAATTGTAGACACCCTCTGAGATCCCGGGCCTCGTCTGGCCTTTGACCTTGGGAGTGCGGCCGAATCTGGCCAGCACGTTATTGCAGGGCCGCGCTGAGCCTTCTCGCCTCGCGCGCGCGCGCCCCTTGGGGAAATGTCACCGCGTAGCTGGCCAAGGTACGGCGGGCGCCGACGGTGTCGCCAAGGGCCAGCTGGGCGCGGGCAAACCCGATGTAGGCAGCCTCGCGCCGGGGTTTGGGGCCGGTGGCCATGCCAGCGCGAAAATGTGTCGCTGCCGCATCGTATCGGCCTGCCTTCAGGAGGGCCCGACCGAGGGCGGCGAACGCCGCCGTCCCCTCTGGCGTGTGTGGCCAGCGGCGGTTCAGCGCCTCCCAGTGCCGCTGGTGGTCGCCCGCGCCGGCGCGCGCGAGGAAGAGATGAGCGCGCGGAGCGTCTGGGCCGGTGGGGGCCAGGCGCAGGTACTCCTCCCAGGCTTGGGCCGCAGCCGATGGCATCGACAGCCGCTCAAGGACGTCCGCCTGGTCCGCCAACAGCCCTTGCGGTGGTCGCCTCCCAAAGCGGGCCCTTGCCCGAGCGTAGGCGACACGGGCTGTGGGCAGACGGCCCGATAGGCGCTGGGCGTCGGCCCACGCCCAGAGGACCTCCGCCGAAGCGCGAGGTCCAACCAGTGGCGCGAGCAGCGCGACGGCGTCCTCGTCGCGGCCGCGGCCGAGGTGTTCGCGCGCCCGACTCACGAGCTCCGCTTCGGTCGGAGCCGGCTCCGGCGCCCCTGCGTCTGAGGTGGGCTGCGGTTCCGATGTCGCAGGGCGTTCCTCACCTGGGAGGGTGTGTATCGCCCCCAGGGAAGCGGGAGCGGCGGAGCCGCCTGGCCGGTCGTCCGCAGCGGGGCGCACGTGGGGTCGCCGCGCGGGGTTGACGGCCCTGGCGGCGCGCTGGGATGCGTGTCGCCCCGCGGGTTGCCGCGCGCCGTGGACGGGTCCGACCAGGACGAAACCGTCGGTCACCAGCTGCGACGGGCCGCCGGCCGAGGGCGTGATGCGCACGGTGCCTTCAAAGACCGTCACCTGGGTGCGGCCGTCTTCGGCGGCCGTGACCCGGAAGCTCGTGCCTACCACCGTCGCGTCCAGATTCGGGGTGCGAACGCTGACGGTGTAGCCGGGGGCCAAGCGTTCGACGTCGACGTCGAGGGTGCCGGAGTCCAGGTCGAGCCGGAGAGCGTCCGCGGTCCAGCGGGTGGAGTACACGGCTCCTGTCGCGCGCCATTCGACGAGCGGCGGCTCCTGGCTACGTAGGTTTGGACCGGCGGCAACGGGCGCAAGGACGGTGGGGTGCGCCGTGTCAGGTCCGCCCGCGGGACCTGCTGGCGGCACGCCGTCCGAGACCGGCGCGACACCCAATGGCCGCCCGGCGAGGCGTGGCGTCGCGATGCCCGACGGGACCGCGCCCCCCGAGGGGGACCTGCCGCCAGATTCGGACGCGACCGACGAGGGCGGCTCGGAGGTCGTGGGTGGGCCGGCCCCATCCCGCGGCAATTGGGTCCAGACGGCCAATACGAGCGCCGCGGCGACGGCGATGCCCCAGGCGAAGCGCCCCAGGGCGAACCTGCGCCGGGCCCGGTGGGCGACGGCCGAAAAAGGCGGGGGCGTTCCGGCTGTCTGTTCCGCAAACCCAGCCAGCCCGGCCCGGAAGGCCAGCTCGAGGCGTGCACATCGCCGGCAGCTCTGGAGATGCGCTCGCCCCCACGGATCCGGGTCGCCCGCTTCCAGCTGTGCGACCATCGCTCGGCAATCCTCGCTCATGCCCCTTCGTCCTCCTGCCACTGGATCAATTGCGCCAGAATGGCCTTGCGCGTCCGGGCCACATGTGTGCGGACGGTGGCCTCAGGGATCTGAAGAATCTCCGCTACGTCGCGGGTGCTCAGGCCCTCGATCTCGCGCATGACGAACGCCGCCCGTCTCTGCAACGGGACGCTCGCGAGCGCAGCGCGGACCTGGTTCACCTCGCCGCGTGCGACCGCGGCCCGCTCGGGAGACGCTCCGGAGACCACTTGCGGTTCCTGGGCGAGCGCAGCAACGCGGCGCCGGTGACGCCCCTCGGTGCGCCGATGGGTGGACACCACGCGCACGGTGACGGCGCACAGCCAGGTGCTCAATTTCGCCTCGCCGCGAAACGTGGGAAGGTTTCGGAAACACTCGATGAAGACCGCCTGCACCACGTCGTTGACCGCGCCGGCGTCCAGCATGATCCGCGCGGCGACCCGGGTGACGCAGGGTGCGTGGGCTTCGTAGAGCTGGCGCCATGCGTCCTCGTCGCCGTCGATGCAACGGTCTACGAGGGCCCGCTCCCTGCGTTGGGAAAGGTGCGTCATGGTGCCGGCGGCGCTCAAGGCGACTCCCCCAGCGCCACCTGGAGTCCGAGGCCGAAAGTCCATGTCAGAGCGGGCGCGAGGGGTTGGCCGTTCCAGGTGCGATCGGCGTCGAGCGCGTAACGGCGCAACAGGCCGCGGATGGCGATGGATCCAATGCCGACGTCGGCACGGTAGCCGAGCCCGCCGCCGGCCCAGATGGGTGACGTGGTGTCGTTGAACGTGGGTCCCGAGAGAGTTCGTTGGCCCGCTCCGACCTCCAGATGTCCCTCCCAGGAGTGGAGGGTCAACCCAAATTGGCCTTTGAGCGCGCCGCGCATTTCCGTCAGGGCAAACGTGCGGAAGCCAGGCCGCGTCGGCGCCGGCTGGTCCGGCGCGACTTCGATCAGGGCCGTGAGCCGCAGGCCGCCGGTCCGCAGCCCGATTCCGGTGTCCACCGCGAAGGGCGCACCAGAGTCGAACGCCAACAAGCCCACCACGGCCTCCAGGCGCGCGCCGGCGTAGGCGAGCGCGTCCGGGCCATCGAGCTCGTCCTCCACCAGGCCGATGAACTCCGCGTGCGACGCAGGTCCCACGGCAGAGCGGGCGACAGCGCCAGCTCGGTGTTCCGGGATGTCGATGGATGCGGCGGCGACCGAGTCGATAAGCACAACGTCGGACG
>CALBXO010000782.1 GCA_937890335.1 uncultured Pseudomonadota bacterium
GTGTCTTCGTACACGTGTTTGCACTCCATGTACTCGTCCAGGCCCGCTCGACCCAGCTCGCGTCCTATCCCCGACTGTTTGTACCCGCCCCAAGGTGCCGCCGCAAAGTAGACGTTGAATGCGTTGACCCACACGGTGCCGAATCGGAGCGCGCGAGACACCCGGTGGATGCGTTCCCGGTCGCTGGTCCAGAACCCCGCGGACAGACCAAAGGGTGTGTCGTTGGCGAGCGCGACGACCTCGGCTTCGGTGCGAAACGTCTCCACCGAGATTACTGGGCCAAAGACTTCCTCGCGCACGATCTCCATGTCCGCCGAGCATCCGCCCAGCACAGTGGGCTCGTAGTAGAACCCCGTGCCCGCGTCCTCGGGACGCTTTCCCCCCACCAACAGACGCGCGCCCTGGGCCAGCGCCCGCTGCACAAACGCGTCTACGGAGTCGCGATGCGCGGCGCTGATGAGCGGACCCATCTGCGTCGTCGGGTCGGTCCCGTGCCCCACGCGAATGCGGCGCACCCGCGCGACGAGGCGCTCGACGAACGCGTCGTGGATGGACTCCGCCAGCATCAGCCGCGCGCCTGCGGAGCAGATCTGGCCCGCGTGGAAGAAGACGGCGCCGAGGGCCTGGTCCACGGCGGTGTCGAGGTCCGCGTCGTCGAAGATGATGTGAGGGTTCTTGCCGCCGAGCTCCAGAGCGACCTTCTTCACGTTGGCGCTCGCCGCCCGAAGGATCCCCCTCCCAGTCTTGACGCCACCGGTGAACGACACCAGGTCCACGTCCAGGCTCTCGGCGAGCTCGGCGCCGACGGAGTGGCCGGGGCCGAGCACGGTGTTGACCACGCCTGCGGGACATCCGGCTTCTGCAATGAGCTCGTTGAACCGCACGGTGGTCAGCGGCGTCAGCTCACTGGGCTTCATGACCACCGTGCACCCGGCCGCGAGGGCTGGCGCGAGCTTCCACGACGCCTGCAGCAGGGGGTAGTTCCACGGCAGGATCATGGAGCAGACGCCCACGGGTTCACGGACGAGGACGGAGCGGCCGCTTGGAGACGGCGCATCGAGCGGCTCGTCGACCAGCCCGCACGCCAGGTCGGCGTAGTAGCGGATCACGTCGGTGACGTCGCCCATGTCCCAGCGCGACTCCTCCAGCGTCTTGCCTGTGTCGCGTGTTTCGAGGGCCGCGAGCTCCTCCTTGTCGCGCTGGATGAGGTCCGCGAGTCGGTCGAGTAGCTCGGCGCGCTCTGCGGGGGCCATCGCTGGCCAGGGGCCCGCGTCGAATGCCGCGCGCGCTGCGGCAATGGCCCGCTGCGCGTCCTCGCGCCCGCCCTCCGCCGCGTGGGCGGTGACCTCGCCGGTGCCGGGGTCAAGGACCGGGCGTAGCTCGCCGGACAGGCTGGGTTGGCTCGCGCCGTTGATGTGCATCTGCACGCGCATGTCAGGTCGCCTCGTGGCGGTAGTGGGGGAGGTGGATTGGGTCCAACGGTGTGTTGCCCGCGATCAGGTCCGCAGCCTTCTCCGCGATCATCAGCACGGGGCCATAGATGTTGCCGTTCGTCACCGCCGGCATGACGGATGCGTCCACGACACGTAGCCCCTGCGCCCCGTGGACGCGGAGCTCTGGGTCCGTCACCGCGCCGTCGCCGGCGCCCATGCGGCACGTGCAGCTTGGGTGGTAGGCGCTCTCCCCTTCTCGGGCCACGAAGTCGAGTATCTGCTCGTCCGTCTCCACGCCGGCGCCCGGCGCCAACTCGTCCCCGCGAAATGCGTCGAACGCCGGCTGTGTCATGATCCGCCGGGTCACCCGGATCGCCTCGACCCACTCGCGCCGCTCTTGTTCGGTGGACAAGTAGTTGAAGACGATCTCTGGGTGATCGCTGGCGCTGGCGGTCCGGAGTCTCACGTGGCCTCTCACATCGGTGTTCATGGGCCCCACATGCACCTGGTAGCCATGTCCGCCGCGCGGGCTCGTCCCGTCGTACCGGATCGCGATGGGGAGGAAGTGGTACTGCAGGTTTGGGTAGCGCACCCGCTCGTTTCCGCGGATGAAACCGCCGGCCTCAAAGTGGTTGCTCGCGGCGGTTCCCTTGCCCCAGAGCAGCCATTGCAGACCGATCCAGGGTTGCCGCCACCACGCCAGCGCCGGGTAGAGGCTGACGGGCTGGTTGCAGGCGTATTGTACGTAGAGCTCGAGGTGGTCCTGGAGATTCTCGCCGCATTCGGGCGACTCGACGACGGGCTCAATCCCAAGGGCGCGCAGCGCGGACGGCTCTCCGATCCCGGACAGCTGAAGCAGCTGGGGCGAATTGATTGCGCCTCCGCACACGATGACCTCACCGGCCCGCAGCCGCGTGAGATCGCGTCCCCGTGCGACGTCGACACCGACGGCGCGCGTTCCTTCAAAGACGATCCGTGTGGCCAGGCTGCGACTGATGACCTGGAGGTTGGGTCGGTGCAATACCGGGTGCAGCCACGATCTGGCGGCGTTCCAGCGACGTCCGTGTTGGGTGGTCCGGTCAAACTTGCCAAACCCCTCTTGCTGGTAGCCATTGACGTCGTCAGTGAGGGGGTACCCCGCCTCCTGAACCGCGGCGAAGAACGCGTCGAACAGCGGGTTGTCGCAGTCCGGCGTCGTCAACGGCAGCGGCCCGGCGCCTCCCCGGTAGTCGTCCCCTCCAATGAAGCGACGCTCGAGGCGCTTGAAGTAGGGCAGGCAGTGCGCGTAGCTCCAAGCCTCCATACCGGGCGCTTGTGCCCAGCTGTCAAAGTCCATCGGATTGCCGCGGATGAAGATCATCCCATTGATGGAGCTGCTGCCGCCAAGGACCTTGCCGCGGGGTTGGTAGATCCGCCGTCCGTTCATGAACGGCTCGGGCTCGGACTCGTACCACCAATTGTAGGTGCGGCTGGCCAGCGGATAGGTCAGCGCGGCGGGCATGTGGAGGCGGAAATCCCAGCGGTAGTCTGGCGGGCCCGCCTCCAGTAGAAGAACGCGCGTCGAGGCGTCTTCGCTGAGGCGGTTGGCCAGCACGCACCCTGCTGAACCTCCGCCCACAATCACGTAGTCAAACGTCTGTGTGGCCAGTTGCACGGGCGGAGCCTGTCGCCGCCACCCGTCGCTGTCAACCGCGGCCTGTCGGCCCCAGGGAAGTTGCTCGCGAGGCGGGCTTCGGCCAAAGTTGGGGCACGCCCAGGTTCCAATTTGCCACGCTTGTCGCGATATCTGCTCTTCTGGACCGTCGGTTTCGCCCTGGTGGCGTTGCCCGCGGTGTCGTCAGCGCAGGACTCCACCAACCTCGCGGTGCAGCAATGGACCGTTGACGACGGACTTCCGCAGGGGTCGGTCACGGCCATCGCGCAGACGGACGATGGCTTCCTCTGGCTCGGCACTTTTGGTGGTCTTGTCCGCTTTGACGGCGTCTCTCTGGTGACACAGCCGGGCGCGCCCACGGAGATCGGGACGAACTTCCGTGTGACAGCGCTGCTGGCTGCGCCGGAGGGCGGCGTCTGGGTTGGACTACAGAGTGGCGGTCTGGCCCGCTTCGCGGGGGGGCGGTGGCACCGCCCGGAGCAGCCCGACTCGCTCAAGAACGCGACCGTGTGGACGCTCAGC
>CALBXO010000783.1 GCA_937890335.1 uncultured Pseudomonadota bacterium
TCGCTTTGGAGGCGGCCCGGGCGCAGTTTGGCCGAGTCGATCTTGTTGTGCACGGGGCCGGCGTGGATCGCAGCCGGGCCCTGATGGACAAGGACGAGGCCGAGCTCGCCATGATCCTCCGGACGCGGCTCGGCGGAGCGACTGCGCTCGCGGAAGGCGCTGGGGAGGCCAAGCTTGTGGCCTTCACCTCGGTCAGTGGCCGCTTTGGCAACGCGGGCCAAGTGGACTACGCGGCCGCCAATGACGGGCTCGCCAAGCTCGTCGTGGGCCACCCCGGCGGGCTGGCGCTCGACTTCAGCGCCTGGGGCGAGATCGGGATGGCGGCGCCGCTGGCAGGCGCGATGCGTGAGCGCGGTGTGGACCCGATGGACCCGGACGCGGCCGCGGCGCAGACCGTGGATCTCATCACGGGCGGTGCTACGGGTGAGTGGGTGATCTCGGGCCGGTTGGGCGACCGCGCACAGGCCCCGCCGGTCGCCAGCGAGGTGGTCGACGAGGTACCTGGTGTGTCCGTCGTTCGGGAGGTTCCCGTGCGGCTGGGTGTGGCGTGGCTGGACGACCACAAGATGGGATCAGCCGGTCTGTTGCCAGGCGTCGTCGGCATGGCGGTCATGGCCCACGCGGCGCACAGTCTGGAGCCTTCGTTGCTGATCGCGGGGCTGTCTGATGTTGTGTTCGAGAAGCCTGTAAAGGTCCGCGGCGACGACGTTAAGTTGCTTCAGGTGCGCGCGGATCGAGGGGCCGTTCTGGACGGCACCCTCCTCTGCGATGCGACCCTGGTTGGCGACGCCGGACTGCACCATCGTGCGCGCGTACGACTGGGCGTGCAGGAAACGGCCAGCCTGGCGGATCGGCCGGTGCCCGCCTGGGAGCCGGGTCCCACCAGCGCCGAGGTCTACAAGCGCTTCTTTCACGGCCCGTCGTTCCAGGTGCTGGCCAGTTCTGAGGTCGCGCAGGGCGCGGCGCGCGCCGTCTCCGTGCCACTTGGGCCGGCGCTCGGGCGCGGTCTGCCGGACCCGTGGCGCACGCAGGCGATGGCGCGAGAGTTCGCGCTGCAGACCGCTGGCGCCCATTGCCTGTTCCGGAAGAAGGCGTTCGCGCTGCCCATCGGCTGTCGCGACCTCCGGTGCCTGGGCGCTTTCACGCCCGGGGCGTTGGTGGTGGCGACGGCATGGCTGGGTGACGAGACCGCGACCGAGGTGACCTACGACGTGGCCCTCGCCGTGGATGGCGTCCACGTGGAAGAGCTTCTGGGCCTGCGCTTCCGCAAACTCAACGCGTGATCCCCGTGGACCGTCTGTACTTTGGGTATGGATCGAACCTCGACGCCCAGGACCTGACCCGTTGGTGTGCTCGCCACGGCTTCCAGGACGGGTTCCTGACGGCGGTGCGGCCCGCCTGGTTGCCCGACCGAAAACTGGCGTTCGATCACCGCAGTGACCGGCGTCGTGGCGGAACACTCAACGTCCCTGAGGCGGTTGGGTGCGCGGTCCCCGGGGTCTTGTTCCAAGTGACCGGGGCCGGCTGGGAAGTCCTCGACGAGAAGGAGGGCTACAGCACGGGAACGCATTATGTTCCCATCGATTGTGTGGCGATTGATCTCGATGGTGACGAGGTCCAAGTCGTGACATACGTGTCGGCGCGCCCAGATCCGCCGATGCCGCCAGCCAAGGGGTATTTTGAGGTCGTCGCCCGAGGCTACCGTGCCCATGGCTTGCCGCTGGAGTTCCTGCGTGCGGCCGCGGACGATGAAGTGCATCCAGTGGATCAGCTCTTTGTCTATGGGTCGCTCAAAGAGGGCCGGTGGCTCTCCGGGGAGCTGGCGGGGTTCCGGCTGGAGACGTGCACAGCCCAGATCGCCGGCGATCTCTACGACCTCGGCGAGTACCCGGGCTACCGGTCGGGCGACGGCGTTGTGCACGGCGAGCGGTGCAGGGTGCGCGACGTGGCTGGGGCGTTGGCGCACCTGGATGCGATCGAGGGGTTTGAGGGGTACGGCGATCCGGCGAACCTGTTCCGGCGTGTGCTGGTGGAGACCGGTCCCGACGGAGTGCTGGCCTGGGCGTACCGCTGGGTGGCACGGGGCGAGGCGGCGCTGGTGCCAGGTGGGGTCTGGTAGGCCTGTGTCTGGAGCCGGTCTGCGAGCGCGCTCCGCGGGTTGGACAGCAGGTCTCTGGCGACGCCGGCGCAAGAACGAGAAAGGGCGGAGCCAATGGCTCCGCCCTTTCTCGTCAGTGATTACTGGTGACTACCAGCGACCGCCGCCACCGCCTCCACGACCACCGCCGCCGCCGCCGCCGCCGCCGCCGCGGTTGCGGTCCTGCGCCTCGTTGACGTTGATGGTGCGGCCGTCAAGGCTCGTTCCGTCCAGCTGGGTCATGGCCTCGTTGGCCGCGGACGCGTCGCTGAAGGTCACGAAGCCGAAGCCACGGGAGCGACCAGTGTCACGGTCAGTGATGACCTTCGCCTCGCTCACGTCACCGTGAACCTCAAAGGCCGCCAGGAGGCTGCGATCGTCGGTGTCCCAGGAGAGACCACCCACAAAAAGTTTCTTCGACATTTCTCTTCTCACGAGAATGGGGTCGAGCGTACTCGAACCCGAGTTATCCGGGGCAAAGAAGACCCGATTCCAGAGCCGGGTCGACAGTGCCCGAATCCAACAGGGAGGGATAAAGCACGGCTGCGCGCGAAATGGAAGCAAAACGGCGCCCCGAGGCCCATTTCTTGGATCTTGTGGGCCAGATCTGGCCCGTGGGCCACAGGGCGGCAGAGCGCTTGCCTTCGCGCGCGCGGGCGCGGTACAAGCTGCCACCATGCCGAGACCCACGCCTTTTCACGCGCGGACGTCGGCCCTGTGCCACAGCATGCGCTACAAGGACTGGGCCGGTTACCACGCCGTCTGCTCGTACGACACGTGTCACGAGCGAGAGTACTTCGCGATCCGCGAGTCCGCCGGACTCATGGACGTGACCCCACTCTACAAATATGACATCACCGGCCCCGACGCTGGCGAGTTCCTTGCGTTTGTGACGTGCAGGAACATCGCCGCGCTCAAACCGGGCCGAGTGACGTATTCGGCGTGGGCGGACCCCCGCGGCAAGCTGCTGGACGACGGTACGATCACCCGCTTGTCCGAGGATCGCTTCCGCCTGACGGCGGCCGATCCCCAGCTTCACTGGTTCGCCCGTCACGCCCGCGGCTTTGATGTGGAGGTGGAAGACACCTCGCGCAAGCTGGCGACGCTGGCGCTCCAGGGTCCCCTGAGCCGGGACATCCTGAGGCAGGTCGCGGACACGGACATGGACGCGATCGGCTTCTTTCGCGCCGCGCAGTGCAAGGTGCGCGGGGTGGACGCGGTCATCACGCGCACCGGCTACACCGGGGACCTCGGCTATGAGATCTGGGTCGGCAACGACGACGCGCTGACCGTCTACGACGCGCTCCTCGAGGAGGGCCGGCCCTACAACATCACGCCGCAGGGCCTGGACGCGCTCGACGTGGCGCGCATTGAGGCCGGCTTCCTGCTCAACGGCGCGGACTACCACTCGGCGGCCTATTGCATGCGGGATCACCAGACTCACACGCCTTACGAGGCTGGGCTCGGGTGGACGGTCAAACTCGATCGCGAGCCTTTCATCGGCCAGGCGGCGCTGCGCGAGGAGAAGGCGCGCGGACACGCATGGGACTTTGTGGGGATCGAGGTCAGCTGGGAAGAGATCGAGGCCGTCTACACCGAGTTTGGCTTGCCGCCGGGGCTGTCGAGCTCCGCCTGCCGCATCCCCGTGCCGCTCTACCACGGCAATACGCAGGTAGGGTACGCGTCCAGCACCGTGTGGTCGCCGCTGCTCAAGCGGTACATCGGGCTGGCGACAGTCCAGTCCAAATACGCGGTGACCGGCGGCCGGCTGGATTTTGAAGTGCTCGTCGCCCAGTGGCGCCGCAGGGTCGGCGCGACCGTCTGCGATCGCCCGTTCTTCGACCCGCCGCGCAAGAGGTCCTGACATGGCTGGCAATTCCCAGTGGGACGCGATCATCATCGGCGGCGGGCACAACGGGCTGGTCTGCGCCGCCTACCTGGCCAAGGCTGGGCGCAAGGTGCTCGTGCTCGAGCGCCGGCATGTGCTCGGCGGCGCGGCCGTCACTGAGGAGCTCTACCCGGGCTTCCACTTCAGCGTCTGCTCGTACGTCGTCAGCCTGCTGCGGCCCAAGATCATCCGCGAGCTGGAGCTGGCCAAACATGGCCTCGAGATCCTCCCCCTGGACACGACCTTCCTGCCGCTGCCCGATGGCCGGTCGCTGGCCCGTTGGGAGGACGCCGGACGCACCTACGACGAGATCCGGAAGTTCAGCCAGATCGACGCCGATCGCTACGGCGAGTTCGGGCTCGCCATGGGCAAGATGAGCCAGTTTGTCGGGCCCATCCTGGAGATGACGCCGCCCAGTCCCACGTCGCGCAACCCGCTGGAGCTGATGGAGTTCCTCAAGCTGGGCAAGCGCTTCACGGACCTGCGTAACGACGACCGCCACAACCTCGTCCGCCTGATGACGGGCTCCGCGGTAGACCTGCTCGACCAGTGGTTCGAGTCGGAGCCGCTCAAGGCGACGATGAGCGGATCCGGCATCATCGGCACGTTCCTCGGGCCCCGCTCGCCGGGCTCCGCGTACGTGCTGCTGCACCATTATATGGGGCAGATCGATGGCGCCTACCGGGCCTGGGGATTTGCCAAGGGCGGCACGGGCGGCATCTCGCTGAGCATCGCCAACGCAGCCCAGGCCTACGGGGCTGAGATCCGCACGAGCGCCGGGGTCCAAAAGATCCTGGTGAGCGGAAACCAGGCCTCGGGCGTTGTATTGGAGAACGGGGACGAGATCCACGCGAAGACCGTCGTCAGCGGCGTGGACCCCCACCTGACCTTCCTGCGCATGGTGGGCAAGGATCACCTGGACGACGAGTTCTCCACCAACGTGAAGCGCTTCAAGATGCGCGGCAGCTCCGGGAAGGTAAACCTGGCGCTGGACCGCATCCCGGACTGGACCTGCCGGCCCGGCACCGAGCACCTGCGCGGCGACGTGAACATCGCGCCGAGCTACGACTACCTCGAGCGCGCCTACGACGACGCCAAGTACGGCAGCTTCTCGCGGCGACCGTTCATGAACATCGTCTACCCGACGCTGACCGACAGCTCACTTGCGCCCCCCGGCAAGCACATCATGTCGTGTTTTGTGCAGTACGCTCCGTACCACCTCAAGGAGGGCGCGGACGACTGGCCCAACCAGCGCGAGGCGTTTGGGAAGGCGGTGGTCGACACCATCGAGGAGTACTGCCCGGACATCCGCGACTGCATCCTGCACCAGCAGACGCTGACGCCCTGGGATCTGGAGAAGGAGTTTGGCCTCACGGAGGGCAATATCTTCCACGGTGAGTTGAGCCTGGAGCAGCTGTTCTTCCTGCGGCCGACGGCCAAGTGGGCGCGCTACAAGACGCCGATCTCCAAGCTGTGGCTGTGCGGCTCCGGTGCCCATCCCGGCGGCGGGATCATGGGATCGCCGGGCGCCAACGCGGCGCGCGATCTGCTGCGCTCCGGGGAGGTGTCCTGATGAGCAAGTACGACGCGATTGTCATTGGCGCCGGCCACAACGGACTGGCCCTGTCCGGTCTGCTCGGCGGCGCCGGGTGGAAGGTGCTGACGCTGGAGCGGCGCGACCTGGTGGGTGGCACTGCCGCGGGTGAGGAGTTTCACCCGGGCTACCGGACCACCGGCCTGCTGCACGACACGACGTGTGTCTGGCCCGAGGTCGTCAAGGCCCTGAGTCTGGCGCGGTACGGTCTGAAGATGCGCGCCATCCCCGCGCCCCTCTACGTGCCGGGCGAGGACGGCGGACTCCTGCTCCATCACGACGGCGCCAAGGCGCGCGAGGAGCTGCGGAAGATCTCGCAGAAGGACGCGGACGCGTACATCGCCTTCCGGCAATTCCTCGGCAAGGTCGCGCCGGTCATGCGCCGCGTCCTCGCCCAGCCGCCCCCTGACCCCACGGCCAAACGCAAAGCGGGCCTGTTGAAGCTGGCCGGCGCCGGGTTCAGCATGCGCAAGCTCGGCCCAGAAGCCATGATGGAGCTACTGCGCGTGGCGCCCATGGCCCTTGGCGACTTTGTCGGCCAGTGGTTTGACGACGAGCGGCTGCGCGCCGCCGTGGCCGGCCCTGCCATCGGTGGCACGTGGCTCGGGCCGTGGTCACCGGGCAGCACCGCCGCGTTCCTCCTGCGGGAAGCGATGGGTGGCCCCGGCGTGGTGGGCGGTCCGCAGGCCCTGGCAAAGGCGCTGCACGACGCTGCCGTAGACCGGGGTGTGGAGGTGCGCACCGGCGCCGAGGTGGCGCGAATCCGCGTCGCAGATGGGGCGTCCCAGGGCGTGACCCTGGCCGACGGTACCGAGATCGATGCGCGCTGGGTCGTCGCGACGTGCAACCCGCGCCACGCCCTGTTTGACCTGGTCCCGCCGCGCCATATGCCGGTGGAGCTCGCCGACGATCTGCGCATCTTCCGGATGCGGGGAACCACCGCCAAGGTCAACCTGGCCCTGGACGCGCCGCTGCGCTTCCGCGGACGCGAGGACGACGCGTTCTCCAACATCCAGATCGGCGATGAGATCGATGGGCTCGAGAGGGCCTTCGACGCGGTGAAATACGGCGAGTTCAGCCAGGCGCCGCTGCTCGAGATCAATGTGCCGACTGTGGACGATCCGAGCCTGGCACCGGAGGGGCACCACGTGGCGTCGGTGCTGTTCCATTTTGCGCCGTACGACCTGCGGGCGGGCTGGACGGACGAGACACGTGACGCGCTCGGCGACAAGGTCGTCGAGACGTTGGAGGTCCACGCACCCGGCGTGCGCGAGCAAATCGTCGCCCGCGAGGTGCTCACGCCCGTGGACCTGGAGACGCGCTACGGTCTGACCGAGGGCCATGTGCACCACGGCGAGATGGCCCTGGACCAGCTGCTGTTCCTGCGTCCGGGACCGAGCTGCGCCTGGTACACCACGCCCATTGAGGGCCTGGCCCTCGGCGGCTCCGGCAGCCACCCCGGCGGTGGTTTGACCTGTGGACCGGCGTCGCTTTGCGCCGAAGAGTTGTTGCGCAAGAAGTAGTCTACATCCGGCGATCTGCTGGCCCCGAAAACGGGGACGAGCGGTGGCCAGATGATCGCGTCCACCGACGACGTCTACCACCCCGGTCGGGCGCGCCCGTCGTCGCGACTTCCGCAGACGGCGCCGCGTCGACCACTTTGACGCGCCCTGCTACGCTCAAATCATGACTGCGAATCCCAGCCGTGCGGGCCAACCGCCGACGGCCAGGCTGCCGCCGCGCCTCTTCGGGAAGGCCGGTCGGCGCAGCGGCGGGTTTGTCCGTGGGCGCGGCCCGAAGCTGCGGGTCTGCCTTGTGTTTGTGCTGGCGTTGGGGGCCGCAGGGTGGGACCGGCCGTCGGTGGCGGTCAACGGCGACGACGAGACGGTCGTGGTCGTGGAGGCAGACGGCGCAGTAGGTGGCCTTGTTTTTGGGCCTGGCGGGGAACCACGGACGCTGACACCCCTGCCGTTGGCCACCGGTACACACGCCCACGTGGCCGCAGCGCCGGATGGGCGCGCCGTGGCGGTGGTCTACGTGCGCGAAGGGCAGACCCGACTGATCGAGGGCCTCGTGACCGACGCCGGACTGGGCTTCGGTCAAGAGGTCGCCGCGGACCCCGCCGAGGAGCAGCAATATGGTCCGCGGGTCGCCTTTCATGGCCCCGATCGACTCTTCCTGGCCTGGGCCGACGACCGCCGCGGCCCGCGCGGATTGAGCGTGCAGCTGCGCCGGACGCGTGGGACCGTGGTGGTTCCGCGGGTGGAAGCCGCGGCAATGCAGACCGCGGTGTTGGGCGGTCTCCACCTGGATGGCAACGAGCTGGTGCTCGCGTTTGTGGACCGCGGCGCGCGCGATGTCCTGCGGCGCAAGGTGCTCGATCCCGACGACGAAGCCCTGGCCGTGCTGGAAGATGGGGCGCCGCTCTTCACGGATCGGGGCGACACGCGGTCCGTCTGTGCGGCGTCCTGGATGGGTGTGACGATTGTCGGCCAGGTCGATGGGCGCACGGGCCTGCTGGGCATCGCGATCACCGACGGAGGGGACGCACCGCGGGCCACGGACAGCCTCCCGCTGGCCCAGCCCGGCGGGTGCGCCGCGATCGCCGACGCGGACGGGTACACGGTCATGGCCGTGGACGGGCCCGTGCTGCGCGCGCTTCGGTTTGACGCCGTCGGCGAGCGGGTGGGCCAATGGGGGCTGCGCCTGGGTCCAGCATCGCCGTTGCGCAATGTTGCCGCCGCGCGGCGCGAGAATGGGTCCGTGGTGGCCTTCACCTACGGCGCGGGGGAGGTCGGCGTCGTGTTCCTGGGGCCAGAGCCAAACGACCAACAGCGCTGTGACCAGGTACCGTATTGGTTCCAGGGACGGACCTGCTGCATCGACGGCGATTGGGTGATCGAGGGTGACGTGGCCGAGGGCGGGTGCCTGGTGTGTGACCCGGACGCTGGCGACACGCAATGGACCTGCCAGGACAGCGGCGTTGCCTGCGACGAGCACGACCTCTGCACCGAGGGAACCTGCACCGCGGACTGCACGTGTGAGATCGGTTGGGAGCGGGATTGCGCACACCTGGACCGGCCCTGCTGGGCGGGTGGGTGCGTGGCGGAGACCGGCGAGTGCCGTCCGTTTCTGGCCCAGCAATTGGCCCCGTGCGACCCGGACCCTTGCACCGTGGACGGCGTGTGTGAGTGGGGTGTCTGCCGCGGGGGCCGGCCCAAGGATTGTCGGGACCTCAACCGTGGCTGCGACATCGGGATCTGCAACCAGGGCAGCGGCCAATGCGAGGTCGAGGTGCGCAACGACGGCGAGACCTGCCAACCCGTAGACCCGTGCTTTGCACCGGGTGTGTGCGCCGGCGGCGAGTGTCAGTCGGCCGTGGAGGTCGACTGCAGCGGGATCGATCGGCCTTGCTACGCGGGCGTCTGCGACGCGACCTCGGGGGCGTGCCGCGAGGTGCTCCAACCCGACGGCACCCCGTGTGACGACAACAACGCCTGCACCGACGAGGGGACCTGCCGGGCCGGCCTGTGCCAGGAAGGTGTGGCGACAGACGACGACGGCGACGGGATCTGCTCCAACCTGGACAACTGCCCGGCCGAGGCAAACCCGGAGCAGAGCGACGCCGACCTCGATGGCCGGGGAGACCTCTGCGACGCCTGCCCCTCGGACCCCGCCTCGACACCGACGGGATGCCCCGTCCCAGTACCCACCCCAGACGCAGGCACACCGGACGCGGGGGCTGCCCCGGAGGACCTTGGCGCGCCGGCCGACGCAACCATCCCCCCCGCCCCCTCCGCCCGCGCCCGAACCGGCGGCTGCAACTGAGAGCAACCGTATGGATTGGGCCCTTGCGCCCGTCGCCTTGGCGGCGCCCCGTCGCCGTAGGCGCCCCTGTCTCGCGGGCGCGTGTCTGAGACATCCTTGCGCCGGGAGCGCGCACGACGACGGTGCTTGCCCATGCGGTCCGAATTTGTGAACAGCCGCTGAAATCCCAAGTCCGGCGCTCGCTCATGATCGTACAATCGTACTCGCGACGGATCGCTTGGGGATCACGGCCATGTTCGCATGGATCCACCCATCGCCAGGTCAGTCAGCGGGCCGGAGAGCCTTCACCGGCGCGTTCGACCACGAAAGGGGTGCTCGAAGGCTCGGTAGGGCGTATTCAAGGGCTGTGGTTGGGTCAGCACCCGGGGCCCTGGCAGCCGACTTGGATCCCGTTGGAGTCATACGCGCGGTAGGTGGTCTCCAACTCGCGGAAGGCCTCGTCGCAGTCGATGGCGCTGGACTCGCCAGCCACGTACTCGCTGGGAGCCCTGAGCTCGACCTCCCACCGGTCGACGACCTCGCTGTCCTTGACCATCGGGTGGGTCTCGACCATGTCGCCAAACCGCATCTCGACCTCGACGCGGTCCACGCCCTGCGCAGTCACGGTTACCTGAAAGCTCCAGTCGCCGAGGATGCAGGCCTTGGGGCCTCCCATGACTCCATCGCCCGGCAGCGAGCCGCCGAAGAACTCAGGGCACTGCTCGGCCAGAGCCAGGCAGCCAGGGCCAGGTTCCGTGGTGTTCCCGGCTTGGGCATCGGCGATGGCGGTCTCGCAATCGAAGTTGCGGGCGAACTCGCGCAGCTGATTGGCCTGCTCTTCGGCACATCTGAGCAGAGTGCCTACGGTCGCTTGGCAGGTGGAGTCCTCGAGCAAGCACTCGGTCTCCGTGAATTCGTCGTCCGAGAACGCGTTCGGGTCAGCCAGGCAGCCGTCGAAGGCCGCCTGGCAAGCCGCCACAGCGTCTTCCGCAAAGATACCCTCGAACACGCCCACCAGAGCGCAGTTGAGGCGATGTTCTTCGTCTGCGGTGGGCGAGTTCGACGGTTCGAGTTCGTTGCAGGCGTATTCGACCTGCTCGTCGTCGAGGTCGGCGATTACCGTGTCGTGGGGAATCGGAGAGTCGGAACCTCCACCGCCGCCGTCATCGTCGGAGCAGGCGGGAGCGCAGAGAAGGAAAACGAGGGCGGAACCCGCAATCAGAAGTCTGTGTTTCAATGTTCGTCCTGGGCAGACCCAAATCACTCCCAGCCGGTCGGGCGTTTCGACGGCCAGCCAAGCGCCCGATTCACTGACCGGCCGTTACAAGGCGTTTCAGAGGGTGTTACAAATTCTCCCGTCGCCTCGCCTGCGCCTCGTCGTCGTGGGCGCCCCTGTCT
>CALBXO010000784.1 GCA_937890335.1 uncultured Pseudomonadota bacterium
GCTGGCGCGGGCGCAGACCAGGGCAGGAGTTTGGGTCGGGGGTACTAGCTACGGGGGGGAGACGAAGTAGAGAATGACACCGTCGCCTGCGGGGACCGGGGCTACCGCCGTGCCTTGCCGGCCCGAGACCGCCGGGCCCGGCAGAGCCAGCGCCGGATGCTCTCCATGGAGCGGCGCCGCGGCGGGTTGTGGCCAGGCGATAACGACGGCCAGCAGCAGCGCCACCGCCAGGGCCGGGACGGCCAACCAGGCCGTAGAGGCCCGGCGCGGACGCTCCATCCGGGCCTGAAGCCGCTGGAGACCCCCGCGCGGCGGATCGAGGACGGGGAAAAGGTCACTGCTCATACCTGCCTCCAAGCGTCTTGCGCAGTCTGGCGAGCCCGGCGTTGCGGCGCGAGCCCACAGTGCCCTCCGGAATCTGAAGCGCCGCCGCGACCTCCGCGTAGCTGAGTCCACTGAGCTCCGTCATGACCACCACCCGCCGCAGCTTCTCCGGCAGCGTGTCGATGGCATCCCGCACGGCTCGCCTGTCGCGGGCGGAGGCAGCCGTGGACTCGGGTGTCTGCGTCCCGCCCAGCTCGGCGAGCGCCGCAAGTCCGGTCCATTGCCACAGCTTTCGCGTGCGGCGGCGGTTGGACGCCAGGTTGATGGCGATGCGGAAGACCAGGGCGTCGACCGTCTCGCCGCGGACCTCGTCCCGAACCCGCCACAGCCGCAGGAACGCCTCCTGCACCACGTCGGCCGCCTCGTCCTCGTGCCACAACCACCGGTAGACCACATTGTAGACGGGCTTTTCGAGCCGGCAGAACAACCGCTCGAACTCCGCCTTTGTCATTCCTCAACCGCTGCTCGCACGACGTACAACAGAACCACGGGGGCGCGGTCCGGGGACAGCTCCTCGGGGCCACCGGTGAGCTGCATGGCGATCTTCTCATCAAACCCGACCTGGGCCAGCACCGCGGTCTGTCCAGGGGTCAGCTGAAGCTGCGTGGACACCTTGGAGCCCGACAGCTCCGCGTCCACATTGGCTACGATGCGCGAACCGACCTTGCTCGCCCGCTGCTCCACCTTGGCGACCTTGCCGCGCGCCTCGGCATAGTGTCCATCCATGGACCGCAGAGCGATGCGATCCAGCAGCTCGAAGCGCGCCTCGCCCTGGGATGCTGCAAACGCGTCGAGGGGCCCGCTGATTTCCTCCAACCCGGCGCTGCGACTGCCGGCTTTGCCCGGTCTGGCCAACACGAGCCAATAGTCCAGCCGATGTGCGGCGGGCACGGCGCCCGACGCTTCAAAGTCGAGCCCTCCGATGAATGCGTCCACGCTCGCCAGCATCGGCGGCGGCGCGACGACGACGACCTTACTGCCCGGTCCGCGGGTCACGCGCCACGCACCGCTGTCCTTGCTCACAAGCCGCTCGAGCATCGACACCACGCGGTCCGCTTGCCCCTCGGGCACGTCATA
This sequence comes from uncultured Pseudomonadota bacterium, assembly GCA_937890335.1. Taxonomy (GTDB): domain Bacteria; phylum Myxococcota_A; class Bradymonadia; order Bradymonadales; genus CALBXO01. The sequence continues at coordinate 1,462 of CALBXO010000784.1, forward strand.
GGCGCGCAGCTCAAGCGCGGCCTCCGAGGTCGCAACGTGCGTCTGCGTGCTGTCCACGCCACAACCCACAAGACCCACCAACAGCGCCAGAATCGGAATCATTGCTCGGTTCATCTCGTCCATCTCCGTCAAGGTTCGCAGACTGATACACATGGCCCCGACAATCCTTCGGAAAAAGTTCGGCGCGGTCACAACACGAACGGGCCGGTGCTTGGGGAGGCCCGTCCGCAACGGCGCGCGACGACGAGAACCCACCCATGGACACGCGGGCGTCCGGCGACGCTTGCGCCCGGATTTTTCATCTGCGACTTTGGCCATCGGTGGTTCCGCTCAAGAACGCTGACGCGGCCCCCGCGCCGACATCTGTCAACTCATGCCTGTTGCGTGTGCGCTGCTCAGACCCCGTTACCACGGTTCCGAACGGAGAATCAGATGAAGAAAGTCCAGATGTTGTGCGCCATCGCGGCGTGTGTTGGCTGCCTCGGAGCCTGCTCCGACGAAGAGGCCACGGACGGCGACGACACCGCAGTGACGGTCGCGGTCAGCTTCCAGACCGTGCTCGGGTCTACCGAGTTTGGCTGCGGGGACACCTACCAGGGGGTCGGGTCCACCGGGACCCAGTTCACACCGACGGACCTGCGCATGTACGTGCACGATGTGACGCTGCTCGGGGCCGACGGGGCGCAGTCACCCATTTTGCTCGATCAGGACGGGAAGTGGCAGTACGAGAACGTCGCTCTGCTCGATTTTGAGGACGGATGCGGCGAGGGCGCAGCGGACATGAACACGGTGGTCCGGGGCGCTGCGGAGGGCGGCCCCTGGAGCGGAATCCGCTTTGGCGTCGGCGTACCGTTCGACCTCAACCACGGCGACGCAGCGGCCGCAGCGGCGCCGCTCGACAACACGGCGATGTTCTGGTCCTGGAACCAGGGCTACAAACACATCCGGCTGGACGCATCCACCACCGGGCTGCCCGACAACGGTTACCACATTCATATGGGCAGCGCCGGCTGCCAGGGTGACGGCATGGGCAATGTCACCGAGTGCACCGCGGACAACCGCCCCCAGGTCGAGCTCACGGGCTTTGACCCCACCGCCGGGCCGGTCGTCTTCGACCTGACCGCGCTGCTGGCCCAGACCGATGTCGACGTGAACACGGAGCGCACGGCGCCAGGCTGCTTTGGCGACCCCGCCGACCCTGACTGCACGGGCATCCTGGCCAACTTTGGCCTCTCGGGGGGCCAGCAGGTCGCGTTCCGCGCGCCTTGAGCCTGCATCCGCTGGCGCGTCTGCTCGCATGCCTTGCAACATCGTCGCTGACGGCGTGCGCCGACATGCCACAACAGCCGACTGAGCCGTACGACTGGGCGCTGCCCGCGGATGTCACGCCGCCCCCGGTACCGGCCGACAACCCGATCTCCGACGCGAAGGTCGCGCTCGGCAGGCGACTGTTCTACGACACACGGCTGTCGCGCGAGGGCACGACCTCCTGCGCGAGCTGTCACGATCCGGCCCGTGCGTTCACGGACGGCGAATCCACCTCCGAGGGGGCGACCGGCCAGAGGACGCCGCGCAGCTCCATGAGCCTTGCGGGCGTGGGCTATGCGCGGACCCTGACCTGGGCCAACCCGCTGCTGGTGGAGCTCGAATCGCAATCGCTGGTCCCCCTGTTTGGGGACAACCCTGTGGAGATCGGCGGCGGTGCACAGGACGAGCTGCTGGGACGCCTGCTGGACGACCCCTACTACCGCGACGCGTTCCCCGTGGCGTTTCCGGACGCCGAAGAACCGGCCACCCTGCTGTCGATCACCCGCGCGTTGGCCGCCTTCCAGCGCACCCTCATCTCCGCCAACAGCCCGTACGACATGTGGAACCGCGGCGACGACGACGCCCTGTCTGCCGCTGCCCAACGGGGCCTCGACCTGTTCGAGTCGGACCGGCTTGGCTGTGCCCGATGCCACAGCGCACCCCATTTCACGGACGCTGCCGGGACGGACTCTGAGCCGATTTTTCACCACATCGGGTTGCCCGCAGCGTCGTACCTGCAACCCAACCGTGGGGTGGCCGAGGTGAGTCTGCGGCCCGAGGACGAGGGCCTGTTCAAGACGCCAACCTTGCGCAACATCGCGCTGACCGCGCCCTATATGCATGACGGTAGCCTCGCCACACTCGACGATGTGCTCGATCACTTTGCGTCGGGTGGCAGCGGCGCGCCGGCGCAGAGTCCGCACATCCGGCCCTTCACCCTCACCGAAGGGGAGCGGGCGGACGTCCTGGCCTTCCTGCGCGCCCTGACAGACAGGGAGTTCGTCACGTCCGCGGGACTTGCGGACCCATGGTAAGATGACTACTCTTCGACCCAACGCGGCTGGTAACCGATTTGCGAGGATGTGGATGCGTACTGTTTGGGCAATTTGCTGCATCGCGGGCCTTGGCCTTGCCGGGTGCGGGACTGACGCGGAGTCGGACCCGGCACCCACGCCGGAAGTCGAAGAGGAGAGCAACGAGCTCAATTGTGGCGGCCCCACTTCCGCGGAGCGCTACTACGACGGCATCAGCAAAGTGTCTGAGTCAGGGCGCTACACCGTCACCCTGGTCGCGTCAGACCCCGCGCCGCCGAGCAAGGGCGACAACGTGGTGACCGTGCAGGTCACGCAGAACGACACCCCGATCGACGACATGAAGGTGGAGGTCGCGCCCTTCATGCCGCACCACGACCATGGCACCGCCCCTGCAAGGTACGACGGCGTGCTGTTGGACACGGGCGACCTTTTCGAGGTGCCCCCGTTCTACCTGTTCATGCCGGGGTACTGGGAGTACACGGTAACCCTCACGGGAGCTGATGGTGACACGGACCAGGCTGTTTTCGCGTTCTGCGTCGACGGCTGAGCTGGCGGGTCTCGCGCTCCTGTTCCTCTCACTGTGTGCATGTGGCGACTCCGAGCCTGAGGAAGGTTCGGACGCGTGTGCGCAGGTGTTGGAAGAGAGCTGCCAGCCGCAGTACAGCCCCGAATACGATCTCATCTTCAACCGGACCCTCGTGAGCAGTTGCGGCGTGGCCGGAGGCAGTTGCCACGCCACCGAGGGTGCGCAGGCAGGGCTCGTGTTTGCCGAGGCCGACGCCTCGTACGACTACCTGACCGGCGCCGGTGCGCTCGTCGTCCCTGGAGACCCGGCGTGCAGCACCATCGTAAAACGCCTGGAAGCTCCCGAGCTCGCGCGGGCCATGCCACCCGGCTCACGCCTCAGCGAGGGCGAGCGCTGCGCCATCGAGGCCTGGATCCGAAACGGGGCGGAGCGATGAGGCGCAGGGGCGCGGCACCCGTTCAGCCCCTGTACGTGGCGATCTGCGGGTTGTTGCTGTGCGCGATGGGCTGTGGCGACGACGCCAAGCCCGACACCTACCTGACCCAGGAACAGCTGCTGGACCCGGAGTCCTGCAAGACCTGTCACGAGGACCACTACCGCGAGTGGTCCGGCAGCATGCACGCCTACGCCGCCGAGGACCCGGTGTTCCTGGCGATGAACGCGCGCGGGCAGCGAGAGACCAACGGCGAGCTGGGGGATTTCTGCGTGGGCTGCCACGCGCCACTGGCTGTCCGGCTCGGCTACACGACGGACGGGCTCAATCTGGACGAAGTGCCCGCGCACCTCAAAGGCATCACCTGCTACTTCTGCCACAATGTGGACGCCGTAGAGGGCACGCACAACAACCCGCTGCACCTCGCGAATGACACGATCATGCGCGGTGGCATCAAGAATCCCGTCGACAACACGGCCCACCGCTCGGCGTACTCGCCGCTCATGGACCGCGAGGAGCTCGCGTCCGCGGACGTGTGCGGCAGCTGCCACGACATCGTCCTCGACAACGGGGTCGAGCTGGAGCGCACGTACAAGGAATGGAAGGAGACGCTGTTCTCCAACGAGGTCGTGGAGCAGCAGCTCACCTGTGGCGGCTGCCATATGGATGGCCGCGAGGGGCTGGCGGCCAACGCACCGGGCGTGTTTCTGCGCAGGGTGCACAGCCACGCAATGCCTGGTGTGGACGTGGCTCTGACCGACTTCCCTGAGCGCGCTACACAGCGCCGGCTGGTGGAGGTGTCGCTCAACACGACGGTGATCGCCAGCCTCTGCGTCAGCCGAGTGGGGGAGGAGTTCGTTGCCGCCGTAGACCTGGAAAACGTCGCCGCCGGGCACTCCTGGCCCAGCGGAGCCACCCAGGACCGCCGCGCCTGGGTCGAGGTTGTGGCGTACAACCGCGACGAGATCGTGTTCCACAGCGGCTTTGTGGAGGACGGCGAGGTGCTCGTCGGTCGCGATGACCCCCAGCTGTGGCAGTTCCGCGATCACCTCTACAACGACAACGACGAAGAGGTTCACATGTTCTGGGAGGCGACCCGCTCCACCAGCGAGCTACTCCCAGGCCCGGACAAGCTGCACGTCCCGGGCAACCTCGCCACCCACCGCATCCGGGAGTTCCGCTTCGCCGCTCGACCGGACAGAGTCACCATGCGCGTGCGGATACGACCCCTCGGCCTCGACCTCATCGACGACCTGATCGCCTCGGGCGATCTAGACCCAAAATACCGCGACGAGGTCCCCACCTTCACGCTCGCCGCTACCGAACTCGAGTGGACGATCCAGAACGAGGGGCCCTGCGTCGAATGACTTTTGACTTGTGTTCAGCAAACGCGGATGCTCAGCCCATTCGGCTGGGCTATTTTTCGCCTCAAGAGACTGTGATGAAGAAGACACTTGCACTCCTGCTGACCCTCTCCTTGATGGGACTTACCGCCTGCGGCGACACCGGCGACGACGGCAGCTCGGACGACGGCGGCAACAACGGCGCCTGGGCTGACGACGGCAACAACGGCGGCGGTGCCAACAACGGTGGCGGTGCTCTCAACAACGGTGGCGGCGCCAACAACGGCGGTGGCAACAACGGCGGCGCCAACAACGGCGGTGGCAACAACGGTCCTGCCAACAACGGCGGCGCCAACAACGGTCCTGCCAACAACGGCGCCGGCAACAACGGCCCTGCCAACAATGGCGCCGGCAACAACGGCGCTGGCAACAACGGCCAGCA